>NZ_JBDOBO010000015.1:0-57782 GCF_047723935.1 Gluconobacter sp. | reverse complement strand
TTTGGTTTAAATAATAATTTGAACGTGCAATAGCATTAATATTTAGGTGTGATTTCATGCCCCTGTCTCCGTCTGCCGTAAAGCGTCGTAGTTTTCTTGGCCTCGCATCTGCTGCTGCTGCTGCGGGTTCGAGACTGTTGCCCCAGGGGCTGGCGGCTCAGACAGAAGACATCTCCCACATTACGCTGAGAGCGGCCACGTTCCGCGGGGCGGACCAGACGCTTCTTAAAGAAACGAGACTTGATGACTTTCCCTACAAGGTCAGTTTCAGCGAGTTTAATTCAGGAAACATCATTGCTCAGGCCATTAATGCCGATGCCTTGGGTATCGGCGGCTGGAGCGAAATTCCGATGGTCTTTGCGGCCACATCCGGAGCACGGATTTCCATCGTTGCAACGCTGGAGGGGCCGACAACCGATCAGGTCCTGCTTGTTCCGACACAGTCGACTGCGAAATCAATCGAGGACCTTAAAGGCAAGAGAATTGGCTATATCAAGGCCACAACAGCCCATTACTTTCTGATCCGGATGCTGGAACAGCATGGTCTTTCCTGGCACGATATCACGCCTGTCGCGCTCAGCATCAGCGAAGGGCTAACGGCCATGAAATCAGGCAGCCTCGATGGATGGGCAACATATGGATATGCCATTCAGATGCTGGAATCTGACGGAACGGCTCGCATCCTGCAAAGTGCTGCTGACATTCTTTCAGGCCATTATTTCATTGGTGCCAATCCGCTCCGTCTGAAAGATCAGGCCTTCCGCGTCGCTGCTGCAGATTATCTTGGGCGGCTCAACAAGGCTTATTCCATCTTAAGTCACGATAAGCCGCGCTGGGCGCGCGCTGTATCACCCGTAATACAGGTGCCTGAACCTCTGGTGTTGAACTATCTGCAAAACCAGAACCGACCCTATCATCTGCGCTCCTGGCATAAAAACGACATTACCTCGGCGCAGGAGATAGCAAACACCTTTGTCAGAACCGGTTTCCTTCCCCCTGGAACAGATCCCGCGCCAATCTTCTCTCCTGTTCTCTCTGACGCGCTGGATCGCCAGAGTTCCCGTCTGTGAAGTTCTCGTCGTCTCTTCGGCTGGAGGCAGACGTTCTGATTATCGGTGGCGGGCTGGCAGGATGCTGGGCGGCTATTACCGCAGCTCAGACGGGCGCCAGAGTTGTTGTTGCTGAAAAAGGATATTGTGGAACTGCAGGGGTAGCAGCCTCTGCTGGCCCGGGGCACTGGTTCATCCCCCCTGACGGAACTCTTCGCCGCGATGCTATTGCTCGGCGCCTTGAAACCGCACAGGGACTGGGCGACGCGGACTGGATGGAAACCATTATTGACCGGACATTCCGAACCCTGCCCACCATTGCCAGCCATTATCGCTATACGCAGGATGATAACGGGAAGGTCAGATACCATGCCCTGCGTGGCCCGGAATATCTTCGCGCTCTTCGCCAGAAGGCGCTGGAGTGCGGTGTAACTGTACTGGATCATAGCCCTGCCCTGGCCCTGCTTCGCCATGAGGATACCAGTATTGCGGGCGCTACGGGGGTGTCTCTGAAATCAGGACATGATCAATGGATCGTCCGTTCTGGTGCTACCATTCTGGCAACTGGAGGGTGTGCTTTCCGGTCCCACCTTCTGGGGAGTGCAAACAATACCGGAGACGGGCTTCTGATGGCCGCTGACGCTGGGGCCTGTTTCTCCGGAATGGAATTTTCGGCCTTTTTCACGATCGTTCCGGCTAACACGACAATGGCCCGAACCATGATCTATAGTTTTGCGCGATATTATGATGCTGCTGGTCACGAACTTGAACGACCGCCTGGCTCACACGACAATAGCTTTCTCGCCAGAGCTTTGAAAAAGGGGCAGGTCTTCTGTGATCTCTCGGGCGTCCCAGAGGACATTCGCAGACAGCTGCCGCAGATTTCTCCAAATGTGCCGATAACTTTTCAGCGCCTTGGAATAGATCCTTTTTCCCAAAAATTCCCCGTTTCTCTGGTGGGTGAAGGAACAATTCGCGGCGTCGGCGGCATCCGTGTCATGGACAGGCAAAGTGGCTGTGGCGTTCCGGGACTCTATGTCTCTGGCGATGTAGCTTCGCGAGAACCTGTAACTGGCGCCATATCAGGAGGTGGTGCCGTCAATGCGGCCTGGGCCCTGTCTTCCGGTTGCATCGCAGCAGAGGCAGCTGTTGCTTACACACGCAGGCAGCGACGCTCCCCGAAAGAGCCCGTCACACTGCCAGAATACGAAGCCATTGCCGGGGATTCCACGGCCGTCGAACACGCTGTTCAGCGTGAAATGCTGTCTCCAAATAAACAGTATTTCCGAACAGCATCATCCCTGAAACAGTCGTCTCAGGTACTGGAAGACGCGTGGGAGCGTCTGTCGCTTGGCGATGTCCATCAGGCAGGAGCGCGCGCACGGCTTCGACATCAGGAATTGAAGGCCCTTACGGCGGTTGCGCGCTGGTGTACGGCAAGCGCTCTGGCCCGGAAGGAAAGCCGGGGACTTCACTATCGCTGTGATGCTGAAAGTGTTGCCATGCCCGCCCATATTCTGAGCGGCGGCCTTACAAAACCGTGGACCCGCTCTGTCCCAGCGAAAGTACTCTCATGATCGAACTGATTGTTGAGACCCATTGCACGGCCTGCAATATCTGTGTGGAGGTCTGCCCGCGCGATGTTTTAAGCCCTCGCGAAGGACAGCCGCCCATCATTGCCTATCAGGCAGACTGCCAGACCTGTTTCCTTTGCGAGCTTTACTGCAAAACAGACGCCATTTACGTTCATCCAGACGCCACCCAGGCGCATCCACAGGATGCGGAGATTCTGGAAGCATCAGGCCTGCTTGGGGAGTATCGCCGGAATTCCGGCTGGGATGAGTGGTCAGTTCACGAAGAGCTTAGAAATCAGCACTGGCGTATGGAAGACGTCTTTCGACGTGCCAGATCACCCTGAGACCTATTGAGGGGAGACAAAGGTCTCCCCTTTTGTTTTTTATCCGGCAGCGCGTGATGGCTGTGCTTCAAGAGCAGCAATTTTCTCCCGAACAAGCGGAATAAGATCACGACCGTAACGTCGCGCATCTTCCAGCGGCTCAAATCCCCGGATCAGGAAGTTGTCGATACCCAGCTTGTAATATTCCACCAGAGCGTCTGCGACCTGTTCAGGCGTCCCAACCAGCCCGGTCGAATTTCCGGCAGCGCCGGTCAGGCTGGCAACACCCGTCCAGAGACGTTCATCCCGCCGACGGGTAGTCGCCGTTTCCAGCAAGCGGCGTGAACCATCATTCGGCGGTTGATGATCCGTGACGGGCAATCCAGACTGTTCTCGGGTCGCACGCACAAGATTTTCGACCTCCTCTGCCCGCTTCCAGGCAGCATCTTCCGTATCCGCGATAATTGGACGCAGAGACAGGGAAAAACCAATTGTTCGACCATGGCGGGCAGCAGAAGACCTTACACGACTGACAATTTCGCGGGTTGCGTCCAACGTTTCCCCCCACGTTGCATAAACGTCAGCATGTTTTCCCGCGACATCCAGGGCTTCAGCAGAAGTGCCACCGAAGAAAACCGGAAGATTCTGCGGGTGGATGGAACTCTGTGCCTGCCGAATATGGTAGAAACGCCCGTCATGATCGAACGGTGTGGAAGCACTCCATTCCTGCTTCAGAATATCGAGATATTCGTCGCTGCGGACATAACGTTCCGCCTTGGTTGTACCGACGTCCCCGTCGCGGGCCATTTCAGTATCTGCGCCCCCGGTGATGATATGAACGGCCACACGGCCCTGCGAAAGCTGATCAAGCGTTGCGAGCTGCCGAGCGGCAAGTGTAGGCTGCGTAAAGCCAGGGCGATGTGCGACCAGAAACCCCAGCCGGCTGGTTAAAGCCGCTCCATAAGCTGCCACAAGCTGGCTCTCGGGAGAATTGGAGCCAAACGGAATCAGGACGCGGTCAAAGCCGCCCTCTTCCTGAACCTGCAAGGCTTCGCGAACGTAGGAAAGATCCAGCGCGCGATCGCGAACGCCTGCATGAATTTCAGATCTATTATTGAAACCAATATAACCGATGAAGTGAACCATAACGATTCTCCATTTGTATTATCTCTTCATCGTAAAATAAAAATATTCGAAATAATCGTGATTTTGGAAAAGGATATTCATTAGAAAAACTGGACGAAAGCGCCCTCCCTAAAGAAGGAAAGGCGCGGCCTTTGTCTTACTGATCGTCAGGGCTGAAACGGCCTTCAAAAGCGACTTTCTCAAGCGGCAGGCGATCGGAAGGCTGTTCACGCTGACGCAGCCCTTCCGGCAGGGCGGCGGCATCGGCCTGACGGCCAATCACAAGAGCTGCATGCACCTGATAATCCTCCGGAAGTTCCAGTCCTGCCTGAGTCAGATCGTGGTCGAAGCCACTGATCGGATGAACGGCCCATCCCGCCTGTGAGGCCTGAAGCTGTATGAGAACAGAAGCGGCACCGGCATCAAAAGCATGCGTCGGCACCGGAGAAGGTTCACCTGTTCTACCAGAAATGGTGATTGTTCTGGACACGATGTAAATGATCGCTGAGGCATTTTCGGCCCAGCTTCGGTTGAACGGGATCAGCCATGACAGGAACCGGTCCCAATCCGGCGTATTCCGGCGTGCGTGAATGAAGCGCCAGGGCTGGATATTGTAAGCTGAAGGTGCCCAACGTCCCGCATCCAGGAAAACTTGCAGGTCTTTCGGATCAATTTCCTCAGGCTGAAAGGCCCGTGGAGACCAGCGATTGAGAATAACCGGCAGGATAGAAGACTCCGGAGCACGGTCAGGGGCAGTCGTCATGAAATTTGGCCTTATGAGAAATACGGACTTATGCAGCATGCACGCCCAGCGCATTGAGTAACAGGCTACGCAGTTCCTCGAACGCTGGATCAGAGTGTCGTCTAGGACGCGGTATGGTAATGGGAACATCTACGCGAATGCGCCCCCGCTCAAGCACCACAGCCCGGTCGGCAAGCAGAAGAGCTTCGTCCACGTCGTGGGTTACGAGCAAAACCGCACACCTGTGTTTTTTCCAGAGATCTGCGACAAGGTGCTGCATCTTTAGCCGCGTTAGAGCATCCAGAGCTGCGAATGGCTCATCCAGCATTAGAAATGCGGGCTCTCTCACAAGCGCACGGGCAAGCGCTGCACGTTGGGCTTCGCCGCCGGAGAGCGTGAGCGGCCAAGCATTGCTTCGATGAGCCAGGCCTACTTCTTCCAAAACGGTCTCCGCACGCTCCCGGATGCCATTGTCTTCCTGCCCCAGCACAACATTCTTCCACACGCGTTTCCATGGAAGAAGCCGATGCTCTTGGAACACGACTGAAACTTCACGTGGTCTGGTCACAGCTCCGTCTGTTACCGGGTCAAGTCCGGCCAGCGTTCTCAACAACGTGGACTTCCCAGAACCGCTATGCCCCAGCAGAGCAACAAACTCACCAGGAGCAATCGCCAGATCCAGTCCATCCAGAACAGGAGGGCCATTGTTGAACCGTCGCGTCAGTTGCTCCACAATCACTGCTGTGCCGCGATCAGCCTTCGAGTACGCTTGTGCGTGTGTCATGCTGTACGCCCTTTTCGTCCGTCGGGCCGCCAGGCCAGCAGGGTGCTTTCCAGAAAGCGCACGATCTGGTCCGATATCAGGCCGAGCACACCGTAAACCAGTAGCCCCACAAGAATGATGTCCGTGCGCAGAAAGTCCTGAGCGTCCATCATCATGTGTCCAATGCCACTTTCCGCATTCACTTGCTCGGCCACCACAAGCATCAGCCAGGAGACCCCCACGGCATACCGCAGTCCGGTCAGGAAATCAGGCAATGCCCCGGGAAGGAAGACATCCCTGATCGTCTGCCACCGTGACAGGCCAAGCGTGGATGACATTTCCACGAGTTTCGGATCAATGGACCGGATGCCCTTATGCAGGTTCAGATAGATCGGGAATGTCGCCCCAAGGGCAACAAGCAGGATCTTGGGTGTTTCGCCAATGCCGAACCACAGGATGAACAATGGAACGAGCGCCAGAGCGGGCAACGTTCGCAAAATCTGAAGGGGGGCATCAACAACGTCTTCCCCGACACGGGACAGCCCAGAAACAAGCGCTAAAGCCACGCCAACGCTGATGGCAATGCCCAGACCGCTTCCTGCCCGCAAAAGCGAAACGCCAAGATTGAAAGGAAGCGTCCCGTCACGCACCAGCGTCCAGCCTGTTACCGCAATCTGGATCGGAGATGCGACCAGTCGTGTTGAAAGAAACCCAAGGGAGCATGCGACCTGCCAGAGGCAGACCAGCACAAGCGGAGATGCAAAGCGCCTTATGGAAACAAGCCTACGCAAACTCAGAGCCTTTCTCTTGGTTTCGGCAGTCTTGTACGTTCCAGTCAGTGTGATGGTATCTGACATCGGGCGTCCTCTCACAGGCAGCAATGGATGGACACTTTTCCCTATTCTACATGTATGTGTCAGGTTAATATTCTAAATACCAATGTTTGACGTGATTTAATTGTGCCTGGAGAAACATGCCGTCAGGTTACAGGCTCTCCTGTTATACGCAGGGTCCATTTCCCAGATCTGAACGAGTTGTTTTTCATGGCTTCTGCGAGAAAATTCCTGCCTTTTATGGCTGCGGTTCTGTTGGGAACCTCGTTTGCGCATGCTGAAGAGACCCTGATCGTTGCCGACCAGAAAGGGCAGCAGAAAGCCCTTCTCGAAGCCGCCGGACAAGACAAAAACTTGCCCTACACTCTTCGATGGACCGAATTTGAGGCTGCCGCTCCACTTTTGCAGGCACTCGCCGCAAATGCTGTTGACACAGGAATTGCAGGAGATGGCCCGTTCCTTTTTGCTTGGGGCGCTCATCTCCCTATCAAAGCCGCCTTTCTGGTGCCTCCCAGAGGTGGGGGAGAGTCAACTGCGGTGGTAACCGGGCCATCTTCCCCCATTCACACTGCGGCAGATCTGGCTGGGAAAAGGATTGGGACAGGCAAAGGCTCAATCGGCCATCTCCTTCTTCTACGGCTGATTGCCTCCGGTTCTATCCCTGCCCCCGCGCCTCACATCGTGTTTCTTGCCCCTGCTCAGGCCAAGGCCGCGCTTGATACAGGGCAGATTGATGCGTGGTCCACCTGGGAGCCGTACGTCTCACTTGCTGTCATTCAGGGTCATGCACGGAACATCGTGGACGGTCGAAATGTCATGCCTAACAACAGCTTTTTTGTCGCCACTAACGAAGCCCTGGTGACAAAACACGCTCAATTGGCAGATTTCTATAAGCGCGTGACGGCCGCCTATGCATGGGGGGCAAAACATCAGGTTGAGTATGCGGCTATTCTCGCGCGACAGACGGGTTTACCTCTTCCTGTTGCTGCGGCTGTAGCCAAACGTCTTATCGCTTCTCCTGCGCCCTTAACTCCAGAAATCATTCAACAGGAGAAGACAACCTTAGACGCTTATCGTTCGGGCGGTTTCCTGACTGATGCAGGGAAGCTCGAAGATGCTTTCGACCTGACGGTTTCCACACCCCAATAAATACGCTCTAGTATCTGCCAGATGAGGAAAGACGGAGAAACGTCATGGGTGACAGTCCATTTTCCCCCGCAACCAATCCTGCCGCTACGGACAAGACGCTCGACGAACTGGTTCAGGTCTTTGTGGAACGTGCACCACGTTATGATCGCACCGGCAACATTGCGACTGAGAACCTGCACGATCTCCATGAAGCCGGCTTTCTTGCCCTGGCACTGCCGAAGACTGCTGGAGGCCAGGACATTTCTTTACGGACAGTGACGCAGATTATCGGCCGCCTTGCGCAGGGTGACCCCTCAACTGCTCTCATTCTGGCCATGCAATATCTGCAATCCGGCGCGTTCTCTCATTCGTCTCAGTGGTCAGAGGATGTTAAACAGGAGCTCTTCGAAAGCATTCATCAGGAAGGCGCGCTGATCAATGCGCTGCGTGTTGAGCCGGAACTGGGAACCCCTGCCCGTGGTGGAGTGCCTGACACCACAGTTAGCCGTCATGGCTCGGCATGGCGCATCAATGGGCGCAAGATTTTTTCAACAGGGTCTACAGCGCTCCAGTGGGGTGTAGTGTGGGCGAAAACTGATGACGCCGAGCCAAAAGTCGGGCCGGTTCTCGTTCCTCTGGACCTGAGAGGTGTAAGGATCGAGAAAAGTTGGCATCAGCTCGGAATGCGCGCTACGGGAAGCCACACGATCATCTTCGATGATGTGGAGATCCCGGAACGGTATCTGGGTCTGCTGGCGCCTTCTCCTGCAGAAAAGAGTGGTCCCGTCGCGATTGCGAGTTGGCATGCCGTTGTCATTGCGGGGCTTTATAATGGCATCGCCATTTCAGCGCGGGATTGGCTGGTTGAATTTCTTCATAACCGCGTACCTTCCAATCTCGGGGCATCCCTTGCAACGTTGCCTCGTTTTCAGATTTTGCTGGGGGAGATCGATGCTCTCCTTCTGGCGAACGAAGCTTTGATTGGCCATGCGATCGCTCTCTCGGAACAAGGCACAGAAAGTGATGCCCGCGCCGGACTCGTCAAACAGGTTGTCACGGAAAATGCCATTACAGCTGTAGGCAAAGCGGTTGCCGCCATCGGGAATCCCGGTCTGAGCCAGGATAATCCGCTTGAGCGGCATTATCGAAATGTTCTGTGCGGGCGCATCCATACACCACAGGGAGATAGTGCCCTGTTGGCAGCAGGCCGTGAGGCATTGAAAATTCAGGGATAAAAAAGCCCGGCGACTTCCTTGTCGCCGGGAAACAGAAGGATCTGAGCGAAGTTCAGATGTCTTCCAGAACCCTGAAACCGTGGGTTCCATCTTTCTCAAGCTGAGAGACCAGTCCGAACTCCCAGTCCAGATAAGCCTGCATGGCTTCTGATGCGTTGTCCGTTCCCTCGTAAGGACGTTTGTAAACATCATCGGAAGCTGAGAGAGCCTGTGCGTCATCAAACCCTGTTTCAAGCCCATAACCATGAGCCTGCCAGGCTTCCGTCCCCCCTTTTAGAACCCGGACCTGACGATTTTCTCCGGTAATGTCCGGCGCTGCCAGATGAGCAGCAATACCATTCGGTGAGACCAGAACAATTTCCTTGGCCTGCCGAATGACAGGATGAGATACCAGATCCGGGCGGATGACGAACCTCGCGCCCGGAATATGTCCTTTGCGAAAAACTGGACTGGTGGCGAGATCCAGAACCAGAACGTCGTCAGCCTCAAGGCGCTTATGCAGTTCTGCAGGGGAAAGCGTTTTCACCTCCGGCAATGGCCGTGAGAGTAAGGGGGCTTCCGGACCAGTTTCGAGGGGTTGTTCGTTCCATTCTTCCAGAACGTAAACTTCGTTCCATCCCAGTTGTCGGAGCCAATGAGCCGTCATTCTGGCCCGGACCCCATCATCGTCCGTTAGAACAATGGTTCCATGCCGAACTCCGACCCATTCGTCCGTAGCCTGCACAAGCTGGCCGCCTGGTGCGGAACGGAAATCCTTGAGATGACCTTCCGCGTATTCTTCAGGAGAACGAACATCCAGTCGATAGACAGTGCGTTTGGGATCGGCCAGCAGTTCTTCCAGTCCCTTCGCAGTCAGGGAGCGGACGCCCGTCCTGTCTGCCAGCAGTTCAGCACGCGCTCGGGCCGCCTGATGGTTCTGCTCTGAGACTTCTGTTCCTTTACGGGAGGCTCCATGTTCGAGCGAAAGCCCTTCCAGCGTCCAGCCAATCGTACCGTTTCGAAGCGCAAAAACCGGATTGGGAATTCCAGCATTGACGAGGGACTGCGTGCCAATGATGGATCTTGTCCGTCCCGCACAGTTCACAATCACGGTTGTTTCCGGCGAAGGCGCAATATCCCGAACCCGCAACGCCAGTTCGCCGCCCGGAACTGAACGACCGCCAGGGATGGCCATGACATTGTATTCGATGAACCGGCGTGCATCGAGAATGACAAGATCATCGCCGCGCTTGATTCTGTCATGGACCTCACGCGCTGGGAGAGATGGTGTGTGACGGACATGCTCGACGAGTTCGCCAAACGCCTTGGACGGGACGTTCACATCAATGAAGATCTCACCCCCGGAGCGTTTCCAGCCCTCCAGACCACCCTCCAGCGCCGAGACGTCCGAATATCCAAGGGACTGGAGCAGTCGAACAGCTTTTGCCGTACGGCCTTCCCCGTTATCATAAACAACGATGGGTGCATCCTTGCGGGGTACCAGCCCGGCAATGCGCTCCTCAATGCGCCCAACAGGCAGATTGACCGCAAAGAGCGGATGCGCCGAGGCAAATGGCCCCTCTTCCCGAACATCCAGCAGCGCGATTTCAGCACCGTTTTTCAGGCTCTGCCGGACGTCTTCCGAAGAGGTCACTGGCAGAAGGTTTGTAATGCTGTTCATGCAGCTTTGCTCCTAGAACGATCCCAGAGATTGGGAACATCCTCGCTCGAATATCCGGATATGAAGGTCTTCTCGGTGCCACTGGTCTCATCGTAGACGGCGCGCGAAACCCCACCGATATTGGCGCCATACACATGGATGGAAATTGATGTCTTATCTGGCAGGGCATTGGCCACGAGATGATAGTCATTCACCCCCGGCGCAAGAAACGCGACTTCACCCGGTTCGAGGAAGTCGGTTTCGCCTTTTTCAAAGCTTCCGTCATCCTTTCGTGTGAACTGCGTTTCACTTTCCTTGCCCCGCAGCATCCCAATCAGGCCCCATACACGATGATCGTGCAAAGGTGTTTTCTGTCCTGGCCCCCAGACGAAACTGACGACAGAAAACCGCTCCAGTGGATCACAGTGCAGGAGATACTGGCTGTAGCGTTCCGGATGTGGCCGGGTATAAGTTTCGGGCAACCAGTCATCTCGCAAGACGAGGGTTTTCAGAAGCTCTGCACCCGCTTTCTGGATGGACGCCGCGTCCGAATGTGTTTCGAAAAGCCGCGTAAATCCGGAAACGAACTCTCGTAATGGCTCAATACTCGTCATTGATTTAGCAGTCCTTAGTCGAGCAGATCTGGCTCAAGTGCGACGATCCAGTCCCAAAGGGGCTGGAATGAATAATAGGCGCCCTGTGCAGTTCCGACCTGGCTGGCGGTCAGCCGTGCAATATCCGGCGCAATAGGCTTCAGCGGTCCGGCGGCCTGTGCCAGAAGTTGGGTATGGGCAGCGTTGTCCATAGCCAGGAACCACCATGCCACGGCCTCAACGGTCGGCCCGGCAGTCAGAAGACCGTGGTTCTGAAGGATCAGAGCTTTCCGATTTCCCAGCGTCGCGGCCAGACGGTCGCCTTCACTGTCATCCAGAACTACCCCACTGAAAGGATCGAAGACCGCATGGTCCTCATAAAAAGCGCAGGAATCCTGCGTGATGGGTAGCAGTTCAGTTCCTAATGCAGAAAACGCCTTGCCATATGTGGAATGGGTGTGCGCCGCAGCCACGACGTCTGGGCGTGCACGGTGCAAAGCTGAATGAATGGTAAAGCCAGCCGTATTGATCGGGCGATCCCCGATCAGGATATTTCCTTCATGATCCACAAGCTGAAGATCGGAAACTTTGATCTGCGAGAAATGCACAGCCAGCGGATTGATCCAGTACCGGTCCGGGAACTCCGGATCACGGGCAGTCACATGGCCTGCAAGCCCCTGATCGAAGCCATAGCGTCCGAATAGCCGAAAAGTCGCGGCAAGACGCTGCTTACGGTGTAGCCGCTCCTCTTCAAACGTCGCTGCAGGCTTGCGGGGCTGAAGACGGTGTGTCCGTGCACGGACTTCCTGCAGGGACGAGATGTTATGCTGTGTCGCACTCATGAGAGTCTTCCTTGAGAAATCAGTATCCACGGCTCAGATCCAACCGGGCTTCCAGTGGCTGCCCCTGAAGGAAATTTTCGAAATTTCGGGTAATACGCTGCCCCAGACTGGCCAACACGTCTGGCCCGGACCAGGAAATGTGTGGCGTCAGCCGAATTTTGGGGTGAGTATAAAAAGGATGCCCCGCAGGAGGAGGCTCCGGCGCCGTAACATCAAGCGTAGCCGCCGCGACACGTCCATGATCCAGACTGCTGAGAAGCGCTGCTTCATCTATCAGCTTTCCACGCGCCACATTGACGAGATGCAGCCCGGGCTTTGCTCGCGCCAAAACAGCCGCTCCCACGATCCTGTCCGTTTCTGAAGTCAGCGGCAGAGCCAGCACCAGATGATCGGAGCGTTCAAACAGCGTCCCGAGATCAGCTACAGGCTGCACATCTTCCCGGACGGCTTCTCCATCTGTCCACGTGCTTCTGCGCCAGACGAGAACGGACATCCCGAAACTCCGCGCCAGACGGGCAATTTCCTGCCCAATGGCCCCATACCCCGCAAGACCAAGTGTTTGCCCTGCCAGCGATCCCAATGGCGTCTCATGCTTGACGACGGAAGCCTGCTGGACCCAATCCTCGGGAGATAAGGGTTTGAACGTTTCGAACCGCTTGGCCTGGGCCAGAAGCGCAAGAAGGACGTACTCAGCAATTGGGCCAGCCGCATTGCCGCGACCTGTCGTAATCTCTCGCCCCTGAAGCAGCCATTCTGGAAAACCGTCAATTCCAGCCGAAGCAATCTGCACCCAGCGCAGGGAAGAATTCCAGCTCGGTGGTGGGCTCGCAGGAGCATTTCGCCATGCTACTGACGGGCCAGTCAGCAGGATATCAGCCGTACCCGTATTCCATGGATCGGGCACATCCCTGTTTTGAGTGATGACCCGGACATGGTGGTCCAGTCCGGTGAGGAGTTTCCCGATTTCAGGTCCGATCTGGTTGATGACCGTCAAGGGTACGGAGGCGTCTCTCATGCGTCAGGCAGCCTTCAGACCGGTGCGTTGATCTTCTTCCGCAACCAGCTTTCGAACGCGCGGCAACAGATCGCGCCCATAGTCGTAGGCATCCACCAGCGGATCGAACCCACGGATCAGGAACGTCGAAATTCCCAAGCGGTAATAATCAAGGAGTGCTTCAGCCACCTGATCCGGCGTTCCCACAAGAGATGTCGAATTCCCCTTGGCGCCTGTTAGTGCGGCAATGCCCGTCCAGAGACGCTTGTCCAGCCTTGAGCCCTGTTCGGCCGCAGCCAGAAGGCGACGTGATCCTTCATTCGGAATGATAGTGGAGCGGGTGTAGCCCGTCTTTTCCTGAAGAGCCCGGGCCTTCTCAAGAATGGCATCGGCTTTGGCCCAGGCGGCTTCCTCTGTCTCAGCCAATATTGGCCGAAGAGAGAGCGAAAACCGCAGATTGCTACGGCCGGCCTTTTCCGCCGCAGCGCGAACACGGGCTATAGTTTCACGAACCTGCTCATAGGTTTCACCCCATAGAGCATAAACATCAGCCTGCTCACCTGCTACTGCGATGGCTTCCTCCGAGGAGCCACCGAAATAAACCGGAATGGCATCACCCTGATACGGCAGCACCCGGGACTGGGCACCTCGAACGCGATAGAATTTACCCTGATAATCGAATGGCTTCTGGCTGCTCCATTCGCGGCGCACGATTTCAAGGTACTCGCGGGTCCGTTCATATCGCTCCGTCTTGACGGTATGATCACCATCAGCCTGAAGCTCCGTATCACTTCCCCCTGTGATGATATGCACCGCAGCTCTGCCCCGACTGATCTGGTCAAGCGTTGCAAACTGGCGAGCGGCCAGAGTCGGTGCCGTAAACCCGGGGCGATGTGCGACCATAAGGCCAAGCGTCCGCGTCGTGGCAGCAACATGCTGGGCAAGCAGGATGCTCTCGGGAGAATTAGAGTGGAAAGCAATCAGCACCCGATCAAAACCGCCATTCTCATGAATTTTGGCGGCAGTTTCGATATGGGAGAGATCAATGACCGGCTCCGCCGGCGGAATGATCTCAGAATGGTTCTGACTGCTCACGAACCCGATGAATTCCACAGGCATGGCTAAGCCCCTAAAAGACTATAATAAATTGTTGTATTGACAATATACTCATTTTATTACGTCATAATTCAAGCAAGAAACACAAATGCCACACTTTTGCATGGTTAAATATACTACCATGCCTCCAGCACGGAGCGCTGCTATGTCCCACACGTCCCTTCCCCAGCGCATGGCACGCAATGTTCCGACTGAACTTCTGCGGTCTTTCGTCGCGATCGTGGAGGCCGGCTCCATGGCGCAGGCAACAGAGACGATCTTTCTGACCCAGTCCGCCCTGAGTCTGCAGATGAAGCGACTGGAAGACGTGCTCCAGCAGAAGCTTTTTCGACGGGATGGGCGAAAGCTGGTGCTTACACCTGCGGGTGAAGAACTCGTGGCCTATGCGCGGCAGCTTCTCGCCCTCAATGACCGGATCATGCACAAACTTGGCGATGTTTCAGAACCGGAACCGATCACGATCGGCATGGTGCAGGACTTTGCTGATACTATCCTGCCTGATGTTCTTGCCCGTTTTCGTCTCGAACATCCCCGTTGCAGGCTGACCGTCCGCGTTGGTGGATCAGCGGAACTACTGGAAATGTTCGACCGCTCCCGCTTGGATATCGTGCTGTGCCTCGGCCAGCATGGGGATCGTCCCAATTCGTCCTGGCGTATCGTCGGGCATGACAGAATGGTCTGGATTGGTGACCCCGGCGTTTTGGATCAGTCTGAAATCCCGCTGGTTCTGCTGGAGCCGCCCTGCCGTTTCAGGGAAGCCGCCCTCAGAACCCTTGCAAAGGCCCGCAGAGATTACCGCATTGTGCTGGAAACTCCTCACCTTCCCGCCATGCGTGCTGGTGTCCGGAGCGGCTTGGGGGCCAGTTGCCGGACACGGCGTTTTGCGACAGCGGAAGGGCTTTCCATCCTGCCGACGGGTATTTTGCCGGAAGTCCCAGAGATCGAGACCATTCTCGTTCAGAGAAATGGCCTGCCGGATGCCGCACAGGATCTGGCCGAACTGCTGGCTCAGGCGACAGCAGATCAATGATCGCGCGCAAATTGCCACATAAGAAAAACTCTTTGGAAACCGTGTTCAATTATCCCGCATGGTGCACCGATCAGGTCACCCTCGGGGTATATTAAGCATGAGCACTTCCACGTCTTCCCTTCAAAGCCGCTATGAAGCTCTTGAGGCCGAACGTCGCAGAGCGTGGTCTCCTGAAGCTTTGGCTGGAAATATTGCTCAGCGGGACGCTCTTGTCCGGTCTCATTCTCAAACAGCGCACGCAAAAGCCGGGGACGTTCTGTCTCCGCATACTCTCTCGGATGCAGATGGTTCCACGATTTCACTGGATGATCTGGTCTTGTCAGGGTCAGCAGTCCTGATTTTTTTCAGGTTCGCAGGCTGTCCAGCCTGTAACGTGGCTTTGCCCTACTACTCAGAAACCCTAGCGCCCCTTCTGAAGGCCGCAGGCATTCCGCTGGTTGCGGTGTCCTCCCAGCCTTTTCCTGAACTCGCTAGCATCAGAACGCGAAATGCCCTGTCTTTCCCGGTTCTGAATGATGCAGGCCTGACGTTGGCCCGGGCTCTGGGCATTACCTATGTCTTTGATGACGCTGCGCGGGAATCTGCCATTTCCAAGGGCGGTCGCAGTGAAGCTCTGAATGGTACATCCAGTTGGGAGCTTCCCAAACCAACGGTTCTGGTTCTTAGCCCCGGACGGGTGGTGAGCTTTATCGATATCTCCCCAGACTGGATGCGCCGAACTGAAACTCCAACCATCCTGAAAGCCCTCGGGCTTGAAAACAGAGGCGTCTCTCATGCCGCATAATACCGTCACCCTATTTCCACAGAACACTCTCGATACGCCTGCCGTCAGCCAGGAACTGTTTCGTGAAGCCATGAGTTTGCTCGGTGCTCCTGTTGTGCTGGTGACGACGGATGGACCGGGAGGACGTCAGGGATTGACCGTTTCCGCTATCAGCAGCGTCAGCGACACACCCCCGACGGTCCTGGTCTGCCTTAATCGTAGTAACCGCTCTCATCAGTCCTTCCTGAAGAATGGGGTGGTTGGAATTAGTGTTCTTTCACCAGTCCATCATGAATTGGCGCGGGTTTTTGCGAGCCGATCCGTGGAACCTGACGAGAAGTTTGCTCACGGCAACTGGGTTCTTGGTGAAACCGGATCCGCACTGCTGTCAGACGCACTCGTCACGCTCGACTGTGAGATTGACGCCATTCAAAGCGCAGGCACCCACGATGTTCTGTTCTGTGCCGTCAAATCCATTTCCACCAGCACAGACGCCAACCACGGTCTCGCCTGGTTTTCCAGGGGTTTTCACCATCTGCCCGTCAAGCGGGCCTGAATGATTTTTCAGGATAAAGAATAATGCTCAATGCGCTCCATCCCTCGCGCCGCACTGTCCTGACTGGCTCTCTGGCCGGTGTAACTGCTCTGGGAATTCACGGACACCGTGCCTTCGCACAATCCATGGACCACATGGACATGGGAGGAGCGCAAAATCAGTGTCAGGCCGCGGGCCCCGCCACTGTCGAACCCATTCCCGACCCGCCTCGCAACCTGACAATTGCATGGAACGAAGCTTCGATCTGCACAGCCGCCGTTCCCGTGGCCAAGGAAAAAGGGTTTTTCAAAAAATACAATCTGAACATCGATTACGTGAATTTTGCAGGAGCGACCGATCAGCTGCTGGAGGCGCTTTCAACAGGCAAGGCCGATGGCGCACCTGGTATGGCTCTCCGTTGGCTCAAGCCGCTTCAGCAAGGCTTTGACGTCAAACTTGTGGCGGGGCTGCACGCAGGATGCATGTACCTCATGACCACTCCTTCCACCGGGATCAAAACGCTTGCCGACCTGAAAGGTAAAACCGTCGGCGTGACGGATATTGGTGGCCCGGATCGGAATTTTTTCAGCATTCGCCTGAAAGAAGCCGGGTTGGATCCGGAAACAGACGTTCAGTGGAGACAGTTCCCGGCGGATCTGCTGCCTTTGGCTTTGCAACGTGGAGAGGTCCAGGCCATCTCGGATGCTGACCCGTTCTCCTATCCGCAACGTCGTCAATTCGGCCTGTTGGATATTGATAATAACATGAAAGGCGAATGGGCTCACCTGACCTGCTGCGTTATAGGCCTGCGAGGGAGCCTTATTCGGAATGAGCCCAAGGTCGCTGCGGCAGTAACGCGCGCGATTATGGAAGCTGGCGCGTGGCTGGCCTGCAACCCTGAAGAAGCCGCCACCATTTTCCAGCCTTATGCTCCGAAGGTCAGTGTCAAGGATCTGGCCGCAATGCTCCAGATGCAGGGCCATCACCATCAGACCCTGACAGGAAATTTCAGGCAGGAAATCGTACGTTATGCGGAAGCGCTTAAACAGATTGGGGTTTTTCGCCCTTCTTTGAATACGGATCGCTACGCACAGCGCGTCACTCAGGACCTGTTCAGCTGATGAGCGAGACGTCCTTTGCAGCGCCGCAATCGCAATCGTTAAACCCGTCGGATGCAACACAAACAAGAGTGTTGTCACGCTCTCTTTTCTGGCGATGGGGCGCAGGTCCAGCATGGCTGCTCGCTGCGCTGGTAACGTGGAAGTGGCCTGACGCGGATGATTTCCCCGCGACAAACCAGTTCGCAGCGCTCCTGGCGGCAGTAGGCTTTTTTCTGATTGTTCTTGCCGCGATTGGCCGCTTACAGAACCGCGCTCCATGGGCACTCGTTCTCGGGCTCGGACTGGGGGTATGGGAAACGGTACAGGCCAAGCTTCTGCTGCTGCCGAGACCGTTTTTCGGAACACCCCAAGATCTGCTTGATGTGTTCCTGACGGACTGGAAACGCCTCGGAGACAGCCTTTTTCATTCCTTACTGCTTCTCGCAGGCGGATATGTTTCTGGTTCCATCCTGGGGATTATTGTTGGCGTCGCATTAGGCCGTTCCCATCACATCCGCTACTGGGTTCGACCGATTATGAGGGTTATTGGGCCGTTGCCACCCGTAGCTCTTCTTCCCCTGGCATTTGTCGTTATTCCCTCAACACGACTGGCGGGTGAGGCTCTCATGGCGCTCGCAGCGGGTTTTCCAGTGGCTGTTCTGACATGGTCAGGCGTGTCGGCTGTTGATCCGGCCTATTACGATGTTGCCAGAACCATGGGAGCCCGAAATCGCTTTCTGGTTCTGCGTGTCGCGCTCCCGGCCGCAACCCCACAGATCTTTGTCGGTCTCTTTATGGGGCTGGGTGCATCTTTCGCCATGCTGGTTGTGGCTGAGATGCTTGGAGTGAAATCAGGATTAGGCTTCTACATGCAATGGGCTCAGGGCTGGGCGGCCTATCCGAACATGTATGCGGCTTTGTGTGTCATGTCCCTGATGTGCACAACGCTCATGACATTGCTGTTCAAGGTAAGGGATCATCTTCTCAAGTGGCAGAAAGACGGGCTCAAATGGTAAATTTCTCCGTTTCAGAGGCGCCTCTTGGGCTGACATTGTCCCATGTTCATCACAGCTACGATCTGCCGTCAGGCTCGCGACTTGTGCTGGAGGATGTGAGCCTCGATGTGGCACCGGGTGAATTCGTGGCCCTGATCGGACCATCGGGATGCGGAAAATCAACCCTTCTGCGTTTGGTGGCGGGGCTGGAAGCGCCAGATGCCGGAACACTTCTGGCCGATGGAGTTCCCATTGCCGGCCCTGATCCCAGCCGCATCATCATGTTCCAGGACCCTACGCTTTATCCATGGCGGACAGTGCGTGGCAACATTGCCCTTGGACTGAATATTCGGAAGGAAAAAGATGCGGAGGCGATTGACGCTGCCATTCGCCTTGTCGGTTTGGAAGAATTTGCCGCAGCATGGCCGCATCAGCTCTCTGGTGGCATGGCCCAGCGCGTTGCTCTGGCACGTGCCCTGATCAATCATCCACGGTTACTCATTCTGGATGAGCCCCTCGGCAAACTTGACAGCCTGACCCGTCTGGCCATGCAGACTGAACTGTATCGTCTTTGGAGCTCCCAGGGCTTTACAGCTCTGATGGTCACACATGACGTTGAAGAGGCCCTTCTTCTGGCAACGCGCGTGATTATATTCAGTCCGCGACCTGCTCAAATCATAGCGGATATACGCATTGACGGGGCTCAACCTCGCCATCGGGATGACCCTTCCCTTCAGAAGCTACGAGCCGATATCCTGCTTCAGCTTGAAGCTGCCATGGTCTGAAGATTTTCTCTACTTTGCATAGTAGTCCGTGCAATGTGCCATCAAGGGCGGCCTGACTTCAGACGCAGCGGATGATGAGTTTTTTACAGGTCAGGCGAGTTCATGGCTTCTAAGGGCGTCGTGTAACTCGCCCGCCGCCAGCGTTTCACAGATAGGCTCATATCAGCTTGCTCACAGAGTGGTTTTGTCGCCGTCACCAACAGGCCCCGCAACGTCCTATTTTCTGGTATTCATAGCCAGACATGAAGACGGGAGCCTGTCATGAGACATAAATGGATTATCTTGGTCACGTGCATCGTGCTGGTGGCGTTGATGCTTCTTGCTATGTCTCTTTCTCGGCATGTTGCACCCTCCTTGGGCGAACGGCGCACGGAGCATGCGAACCCTACCCCAGGAGCGAAAGGGTGGCGCGCATAGGAAGTGTCTAACAACTGATATTACAGAGTCATTGAAGACTGCTTTTTTCAGCCAGGGCTGCGAGAGAAATTTTTTTGGGGTTATCCAGATACGATAACCGATGGACCGCCAGCCTTGGTATACGAGAAAAGGATTGCTCTGCGGTTCGAATGAATCAACAGGATGGAGTGATAAACTTCAGAAGTGCCCGTCAAATCCGGCACTACGAAGTTCAAATTACGGTACCGGCCACGAAGATCGTATTTTCTGGGCGCTCGGTTGTTTCAAGAATAAATCATATCTTTTTAAATTGAACTGAACTCTTGGTGCCTTCAGCCATTGATTCGTTTCCTCAACGGAGGCGAACATGTCTTTTCTTAATAGCGCCGCCCTCGGAACTCCGACAACAGCGAAGACTACGGATGATCTCCCCAAAGAAGAGACGTCTGAAAGATCGTATTTGGCCAAGAGAAAAATTTACACTCCGGCTCCTGTTGAGCCTTTGGGACGTCCTTACGGGCCAGAAAACCCGGTCCTCAATTCAAGCCTTACATCGGCAAGCAGACACTCGATATTCTGGAAAAAACAGCGAATTGTCGCGATCCCAGTGTGCAATGAGGAAGACTATATTGTTCCCTGTCTTCTGGCGTTGGCAACGCAGAAGTATAAGGCAGACAAGGTTATTCTTTGGATCAACAATACCACAGATGATACATGTCTGCGGGCGCGTTCCCTGATTGATCAGCTGCCGTTCGAACTGGAAACGGTCACGGTCTTCTATGATGCGGCGTTGGCAAGTGCAGGTCTGGCACGACGGGATGCGATGGCTCATGCTGCCGGAGCCGCCTCGTCCGATGCCATTCTTTTCACTACAGATGCCGATAGTGAAGTTGCCTCTGACTGGATCGAAAGCATTCTTGCTGCTTTTGTCCGATATCCGGTCGATGCTGTTTTTGGCCGGGTTCTTCTCCTGCCAGATGAATATAAGAAAATTCCTGCACATCTTCACGAGGACGAGCAGGCAGAACAGGCTTATGGGGCACTTCTCGAACAGATCGCGCTGCTGCTCAATCCTGAACCTTACGACCCTTGGCCCCGGCATCTTGAACATTCAGGAGCCAGCATCGCCGTCACGCACCAGGCCTGGAGCAAGGTCGGTGGGATTCCGCACATCCCATCTGGAGAAGATCGTGGATTTTATCAGGCATTGCGGCAGAACGGGATTCCGGTTCGCCATGCCCTGGACGTTAAAGTGTATGTATCCGCGCGTCTTCAGGGGCGCGCTCAAGGAGGTATGGCGGAAACTCTGGCCCGGAGACTGATCGCACAGGACGAATGTATCGACGATATTTTCGAACCGGTTTCGAGACGTCTTCTTCGTATCCGCAAAGAACTCAAATACTTGCGCGAAAGCCGGTTATCCATGTCCAACCAGCCATATCCGGAACTACCCGTTATCCGTATTCGTCGTAATGAACTGCAAAGACACTATGAACGTGCTGAACGTGTTCTCAACTTTCTTTATACAGTGAAGCATCGTGTCCCTGAAAATCTGCAATCCGCGATAGCCGATCAATACGATATCCCTCGCCTCGCTCTGACAGGTCAGGGTGCCAGTGTCTTTCACGACAGGCCTGAATGAACTTGTCGGCAGCCTCATCGCCGGTACACGGGGTATCGGTCTGCCCCGTCCAGTTTACGATCAGGATATGTCCCTCTGATGTCAGGCTCTCCGTAGCCGTGGCCGCAAGGCGCTGAATGTCGCTGGCCGTCAGGAAGTAAAGAACTTCGGAAATAAGGAGAAGATCGCAGCCGGACGCTTCAGCGATCGGATAGCCTGTCGGCAAAAAAGCTTTGAGAAAGCACACGTCTTCCTGTTTTCCCAAGCGCTGCTTTGCGATAGCAAGCGCATTTTCCGATGCGTCGACGGCCAGAATGCGTTTGCAGTGCTTCGAAAGCGCAAGTGTACTGACGCCGATCGCACATCCAAGTTCTACGGCAAAGGAAATCGGCGAAGCTGGCAGGCAGTCCAGAACCCGTGCCAGCTTCTTGTGTTCATATGGACTGTTTTCAAAATCCCATGGGTCAGGATTGCTTTGAAACAGCTTGTCGAAGACTTCCGGCTTCCAGGTCTCGTTGCTCATGATGCGATGAAGAGTTCATAAGGCTGGAGCATTTTTTCGAGAAGTTGATCTGGCAGGACAAAACCATCCGGATCATCCTCTACAACCAGTCCCCTTTGGCTTCGATGTGCTCGGATAGCCTCCCGTTTTTTGTTCAGAAAGGTCCTTACATCGAGCCGCCATCCTGTCGGTGGTTCTTCTTTGATCTCCTGCTCAGGTGGAAGTGTCAGCCCCCAGACCGGGTAAGCGAGTATTCGTAGTTGCGGTCGCAAAGCTTTCAGTTTCTGCCCCATGATCCAGACGGCTTCATGATCGCAGTGAGGGTCATGACGCCAAGGAACCAGAACTGTCTGGCAATTATGGCGGCCGACGATTTCAAGAAGGTGATGGATCGCAGCATCAAAGTCCTGTCCGTCCATTGGAACTGCGGTATCTGCCAATCCTAAAAACATTAGTCGGTCAGGAGTTAAGCCAAGCGCCTTTAAGGCCTGTCTACTTTCTTCCTGACGAAGGCTTGCAAGGCGCAAGGGTGGCCACGTCACGGAACCGGGGTGAGACGCAGAGCCATCAGAAACGATGACGACAACTGGTGGCCTGCCTTCTTTTACCGCAGTGGCGATGAAGCCCCCGCATCCCAAACTTTCATCATCCGGATGGGGAGAGAGGACAAGCGTGGTGCCCGGCGCCATCCTGTCGAGAGAGGTCACTGGAAAGGTGGCAAAGTGCCGAAGCATGTCCTTGATTTTCACAAACGTGTCTCCGGCCAGTCGTGCCTGACAAACCAGGCGGCGGCTTCGGTCAGCGCTTCGT
The DNA here is from genome assembly GCF_047723935.1 of Gluconobacter sp. Lineage (NCBI taxonomy): Bacteria > Pseudomonadati > Pseudomonadota > Alphaproteobacteria > Acetobacterales > Acetobacteraceae > Gluconobacter > Gluconobacter sp. Next base: position 35,289 of record NZ_JBDOBO010000015.1, on the reverse strand, counting down.
CTGGGGCTGGCTGCCTCAGATAGGTTGCCAGATCCCGCATGACTTGCTCAACCGCGCGGCCTTTCACGAAAGCGGAGAGTCCAAGACCGCGTTGTACAAGCATGATCAGTTCCAGAGCTGCTCGTTCGACAGCAAGTCTCGCAAGATTGACCGTAGCGACGATCTCTTCCGGCCTCATCGCTACGCTCCCGCACGCGGCAAGAGCCGCCTGCTCGACCCAGAGGGCAGCAGTTTTTTGCAGAATGAGGGCTTCTCCGATCCGGCACAGCTGGTGGGGATTATCTGCCCGCTCCCGCGCCACAAGCTCCTGCCTCAGCAGATCGACCAGCCGGTCCATGCCTCCAAGGGCAACTGCTGATCCTCGCCATGCCCCGGCAGAAAATTCAGGCTGGTGAAGATAGTCTCCCGGAGCGCCTAGAACATTCTCGTCAGCCACAGGTAGATCCGTGAAATCATAAGCGCCTGTCCCACTTGCCTGCATACCGGTAAGCTTGCCAGGCCCGGAGAGCCTGCGTTTAGGGTCAGTGGTGGGCACAAGAACCATGACGGACGTGCCCTGCTCTGTGGTGGCCGTGATCAGCGCTAAGCCGACTTCACTGACGCCGCTGGCAAATCCTTTGATCCCGGAAAGCCTATAACCCCCATCGTCTTTGCTGATCAGCACGGGAGGGTTGCCGTCTGTGACCCATATGCCTGCCAGAACTCCTTTTTTTAGAGTTTGGCTCAGTGTGTGACACTGCTGCTTGGTGCCATACAGCGTGGCAAGACGAATAACATTCACATGCCCTTCCAGACATCGCCCCAAAGACAGGCTCAGATAGCCCGTCCGTCGAAGAAGAGTTAGAACACCATCACATCCTTCCGGTGAGCAGGCCAGTCCGAAGCCGCCCTCATCAGCAGGAAGAAGGGCATCCAGTGCCCCGATTTCCTGAAGGGACTTCAAAAGGTCTTTGGGGAAAAGATTTTCTGTTGAACTGAAGGGCCTGTCTTTCCAGTCTTTAAAGAGGTCTTGCAGCGTGGCCCGAAAAGCAACAAGGCCTTCGTCAGAGAAACACTGACCTGAATTCGACATGCCCGAGTATCCTTCCGCACAACCCATTTTAGGCAACGCTCGGCGGCTGGGCTGAGATCCCCATTCGAAAGCCCTCTCCCGGTCACTCTTTTGAGGGCTGGGGTGCGGTATCTATGAGCGGCACAGACCACATCATGCGGGATATGAACCTGTGCGATGGGTTTCCGGCATGCCCCATGCAAACAGACAGGCTACAGCCGCGCCCGTAAGACCGAGGAGCAGGAAAGTTGTGTTGAATCCGTATCCTGACGTCAGAGCGCCCCCTGCAAGATTGGACAGAAGCGCGCCGATGGTCCCCAGAGCCAAACCCAGTCCGATCAGCAGATTTCGTCGTCCACTTTCCGAAGCAATATCCGAAAGAATGGCGTAGAACAGTACCAGAATAATGCCCGAAGACAGTCCATCCAGAATTTGAACAAGAGCAAGAGTTGGCCACCCTGCACTCAGAACCACCAAGCCATCCCGTACGGGCTGAATGGCTAGTGCCAGAATAAAAAGAGGCTTTCGCGGCCATTGCGGAGCCTTCTTGCCAACGAGAAAAGCAATGGGTGCCATGGTGATCTGAGCGACGACGATACAGATCGCTGTAACGATGGCAGGGTCACCAAGATGCAAAAAGGCGTAACGCTCGATCATAAGCGGGACCACGGCGCCATTTGCCACATTGAAAAGAAGATAAGTCGTCAGGAAGATCGCCAGCCGCGGCTCTGAGAGCAGCGTGCGGATAGCATGCAGGGTCTCTTTAAAGGATGCCGCTTCCCGGGATTGACCTGACGGTTCGTCCGCCTGAGCTGAAAAGCCAGCGACAAGAAGAAGACTGACCGCCGCAAGGCCACCAACGCCCCATAAGGGCGCTACCGGCCCTAACATCCTTCCGAGAAGACTCATCAAAAATCCGGAAGACGCGTTGCCCAGATGATTAAAAGATTCATTGCGGCCCATACGTCCGATATAGCCGCTGGCTCCTGCGGTATGATGGCTGATTGCTGCCAGAATTGGCGTAAAAAGTGCTCCTGCTCCACCGGCGATGAAATGTGCCAGAACAATAGGGTAAAAGACCGGAGCCCAGGCCATGATAGCGACAGAGACAAAAGTCACGCCACAGCAGATGGCAAGCATCACGCGCCGGCAGGCGACGATATCCAAAGCCCAGCCTCCTACAGAACGGGCCAGAACCGCCCCCAGCCCACCCGCAGCGATGGCGGCCCCGATCCGGTTCGAAGGCCAGTTATGGATCGTCAGAAAAGCCGTTAGGAAATTACCCAGATTGTCCTGCACGTCCGCGAGGAGAAAACTCAGTCCGTCTAGCGAAAGGTCATCCTTTCGTTGTTGGGTCTGTGCTCTGTTTTCCGTCACCATGTTTCCAGTCAAAGTGTTTTAAAAAAGCGGCGGAAACTGGATGTCCATCGCTTCCATCATGAACGAGCAAGTCACGGATACGTTACGGAAAAACAGAAAAAGAAATCTCTAATCGACACGAAAGGCCGGTTTACCCTCAAATATCAGCTTATATTTTGGGCCGATAAAGATTTCATGCTCCGGGTGCGCGAAATTCATATGAAACTCACCGGAGCACATACTCTTACACTCTGAACAGCCGAAAAACTGACGCTGAACGGAGCGATTTTCAATGACTGATCTGTCTGTCGCCAGCCCATGTCGCCTCAAAATAAATGGTAAGAGCCACACTGCTGATCTTCCACCCTGCGTGACGTTGCTGGATTTGCTCCGGGAGCGTCTTGATCTGACAGGCACAAAGAAGGGATGCGATCACGGGCAATGCGGCGCCTGTACTGTGCTAGTTAATGGAAAGCGCGTGAAAAGCTGCCTCATCCTTGCCGTTTCAATACCGGACGCTGAGATCACCACGATCGAAGGCCTTGGTTCAGACGGTCATTTGCATCCCATGCAGCAAGCTTTTATCGACCGTGACGCCTTTCAGTGCGGATACTGTACGCCAGGGCAAATCATGTCTGCTGTGGCGCTCCTGGAAGAAGGGCATGTCAGAACTCGTGAAGAAATCAGTGAGTTCATGAGCGGCAATCTCTGTCGTTGCGGAGCCTATAACGGCATCATCGATGCCATCGAACAGGTTGTTTCGCGGCAGCTTCAGAACCGAGCCGGAGAAGCAGCATGAGGCATTTCTCCTATTCTCGTCCCGAGACGTTCGAGAACGCCAGTCATATCCCTGACCATGCGCGATATCTCGCAGGCGGCACAAATCTGATTGACCTCATGAAATCCGACGTTGAGCGGCCCGAGCATGTCGTGGACCTCAACGCTTTGCCCATGAGCCAGATTGAGGAAAGACCTGACAGGAGTCTGCGTCTCGGCGCTCTTGTCACCAATGCCGACACTGCGGCACATCCGCTTGTTACAGAACGCTATCCTCTTTTAGCGTCTGCCATCCTTGCTGGGGCCAGTCCGCAAATTCGAAACCGGGCGACGAACGGCGGAAACCTGAACCAGAGAACGCGTTGCCATTATTTTTATGATCCCGATATGGCCTGCAATAAACGTTCTCCCGGAACAGGATGCTCTGCGAAGGGCGGACGCAACAGGATCATGGCCATTCTGGGAACCAGTGACGCCTGTATTGCCACCTTCCCTTCGGACATGTGCGTCGCCTTGGCTGCGCTGAATGCGACAGTCAATCTTATCGGCCCGGAAGGTGAGCGCGCTGTTGCCTTACGCGACTATCATCGCCTTCCGGAAGATACACCGTGGCAGGACAACGTTCTGCGTAAAGGCGAAATTGTCACGTCCATAGATCTGCCGCCCATCTCTTTCGGCAAAAATCACACCTATCTCAAAGTCCGTGATCGCCTGTCTTTTGCCTTTGCCATCGTATCGGTCGCTGTGGGTCTGCAAGTTGAAAACAATACGATCCGGAAGGCCAGTATTGCCATGGGAGGCGTTGGCACAAAACCCTGGTGTGTTCCCGAAGCGGAGATACTTCTTGAAGGGAAAGCGCCATCTCTCTCCCTGTTCCGGGATGTAGCGGAATGTCTTCTGCAAGGTGCAGTCACAGATCGCGACAACGCGGCAAAGCTCAAACTGGCCCCCCGTGTGATCATCCGGGCTCTGTTGCAGGCCGCCGCGGGCACTCCCCAGTCCCAGACGTACAAAAGCATTTCCTGAAAGAGGTCGGACATGACTCTTGTGTCAGCAAAAATTGGACAATCCGTCTCTCGGGTCGATGGCCTTGCCAAGGTGACAGGCCAAGCCAGATATGCTGCCGAACCGCATCCTGCAGGTATGCTGTATGGCTTCATCGTGAACAGCCCTGTTGTCCGAGGGAAGATTGAGGCCATTCGTGATGAAGCCGCTCGTGCGGTGCCGGGTGTGGTGGAGATCATGACACACCTTAATAGACCGCACACGGCTCTTTTCGAGAAATCCTATGTTGATGGTCTTGGCGTTCCTGGCTCGCCTTACCGGCCCCTCCACGATGGGGAAATTCGTTTTAATGGCCAGCCGGTGGCTGTGGTCTTTGCAGAAACATTCGAAGCCGCGCGCGAGGCCGCGATGCTTGTGGAAGTCGATTATGAGCGCTGGCCCCATAATGCGGACTTCGAAGCCGCCCTGCATCAGAAATACATGCCCGAGAAACCTCGTAGCAATTACGTGCCTCCCAAATCACGCGGGAATGCAGCGGAGGCATACGCTTTAAGCCCTGTGAAGGTTGAAGGTCATTATCATCTGGCGCCTGAGCATCACAATCCCATGGAAATGCACGCTACCACCGTTATTGCCGAGGACGATGGGACGTTTACAGTCTGGGACAAAACGCAGGGCCCGCAGGCCGCACAAGCTTACCTGACAAGCGCGCTTTCTCTCTCGAAAGATCAAGTACGCGTCCGTAACCCCTATGTGGGTGGCGCTTTTGGATCAGGCCTGCGCGCGCAGCACAATGTATTTCTGGCAGCACTAGGTGCGAAAATGCTGAAGCGTTCGGTACGCGTTTCCCTGACACGTCAGCAAATGTTTACGCATGTCTTCCGCCCGGAGGCTATTATGGACATCGCGCTCGGCGCCACGCCGGACGGAACCCTACAATCCATGATCGTCCAAGGCGTTACAGACACCTCCCGCTTTGAGCATAATATGGAAAATCTCGTTGTCTGGGGCTTGATCAATTACAAATGTCCCAATGCAACAGCCGATTACAAAGTCGCGCCACGTGATACCTATACATCCAGCGATATGCGGGCACCGGGTGCAGCCACGGGGGTTAATCTCTTTGAAATGGCCATCGATGAAATGGCCTATGCCTGCAACATGGATCCCTTGAAATTCCGCCTGCACAACTATTCCGATGTCGATGCCATGCATGACATGCCATTGACCAGCAAAGCCTTGAAAGAGGCCATGTTTCAGGGCGCGGAACGTTTTGGCTGGCATGATCGTCCTATGGCGCCCAAAAGCATGCGAGATGGCAAGGAATTGGTCGGCTGGGGTATGGCGACAGGCATCTGGGATGCGATGTTCTCCCCCACTTCTGCTCGCGCCACCCTGACCGCTGATGGGCGTCTGCGTATTGCAACAGCCGCATCTGACATCGGGACAGGAACCTATACGATCCTGGCACAGACAGCCTCCGAGGCGTTTGGCATCCCGATCGAAAAAATTGATATCGAACTGGGGGATTCAACTCTCCCTGAGTGCCCGACAGAAGGCGGCTCCTGGACAGCCGCCTCGGCTGGCGCTGCGGTCTGGCTTGCCTGTCAGAGTTTGCGCGAGAAGCTGTTCAGAACGCTCAGCAAAAATGGGAGTGCTTTCGCGTGGCTGACCGAAGGGCTGTCGAACAACACGATAGTGTTGAAAGATGGGTTCCTTCAAAGCGCAGAGACAAGTGAAACACTTAAACTTTCTCTACCAGAAGCCATTTCTTTGACTGGTCAAGAAATGCTCGAAGTTGAAGAAACCGCGAAACCGGGACTGCGCGGGACTCTCAGCCAGATGAGAAAGGCCCGTTTCACCCATAGCGCAGTCTTTTGCGAGGTTCGTGTGGATGAGGACCTCGGCATCATACGTGTAACCCGGCTGGTCAATGCCGTTGCGGCTGGCCGTATTATGAATCCCAAGACGGCAGCCAGTCAGGTTCGTGGTGCCATGGTGATGGCAACCGGGATGGCCCTTCACGAGGAATCTCTGATGGACGAGCGCGTTGGTCGCTTCATGAATCACAACTTTTCCGAATACCATATCCCGGCACATGCAGACATTCCGGACATGGATGTACTCTTTGTTGAGGAAAACGATCCGGAAGTGAGCCCTCTTGGCGTCAAGGGTGTGGGAGAGATTGGTATGTGTGGGACTGCTGCGGCGATTGCAAATGCCATCTTTCATGCAACAGGCCACCGCTATCGCAATCTTCCTATCATCCCTGGAAGCTGAGGCTCGTATCCTGTTGGGCTTATATGAGTTCAACAGGGAGAAACCTCAGTCAAAAATCAAATAACACGGTTCAGTAACACGTTTTATAGAGCTGCTGTCTCTCACTGATCATAACCTGTCTGTCTCCAGGTCTTTCATTCCCGCGTTACTTAGGCCCAGCAGGAATTAATATTTTTGATCTGAAACAGCGTTCCTCGTCAGATCGAAGGCGCGTGAGCTGAGCCTGTTTCTGTTTTCTCAGGAAATATTTTCAGACCGCTAACTAACATCCTGATCGCGCGTTATGTTTTTAGTGTGTCGTTTTAGGTAATCATAAATTCCGTAAAATTGTCAATTTCGTAATACATAACGACCAGAAATATAACGAAAAATATACATTCTAGAAGTACCTCTGCAACACAGTCTTAACAATGGCTGGATGCTTCCCGCCTAAAGGAACCGCAGAAATGGCTATTTTTTCCAGGAAAACTGCCGCAAATTCGTTTCGGTTTCATGATGGAAGGATTATTCGATCCGATCTTTTTAGTGGTGATCGACTGTTGCAGCATGCTCAAAGCTTGGCAGAAAATCATGAAAATATTGTTGTTGCCACGCACGAAAATATATTGCCTGGCCGATTAGACGAAAATGCCAAGGTTCTTCTGGAATCAAACATCGTTTTATCTCAGGCATCCGAGAGAGGGGAGCAGATTACCCCCGCCGGGGGATGGTTGATCGATAATTATTACCTGATGGACGCGCAGATACAGGCCATTAAATTTGATCTTCCCTCCAGATATTATAAAGACCTCCCTGAACTTTCCCTTGGGCCATTCTCCGGTTTACCGAGGGTGTTCGAAATAGCCTGGGCGCTTGTGGCTCATACGGACAGCCATATTGAGCCTAAAACGATATGTCAGTTTTTGGGTGCCTATCAGAAAAACAGACCTCTCTTAATCAGAGAGCTTTGGGCCATCCCCACGCAGATCAGAATAGTCCTGATTGAGAACCAGCGGCGCGTAGCAGACAAAATCTGTCAGAACCTGAAAGAACGGAAGCAGGCTGATAACCTTGCCAATACGTTGTTTCTTGATGTTCAGGCCAGCAATGCAAAAATCCTTAAAAGCCTTTCCAAAATCAATACGGAAATATTAAGCCCGGCGTTTCTTGTACAATTTGCGCATCGTTTGAAAGGGCGAGATCCACAGAAAGATCCGGCATTTTTGTGGCTGGAGGGAATATTGCAGGAAAAAGGAACAGATCTGGATCAGATCGTTCATGAAGAATTACAAGAACAAAGCTCTTTAAACGCCAGTATCAGAAATATTATTACGAGTATGCGGCTAACGACCATGCTGGATTGGAACAGCATTGTCGAAAAAATTAGCGCAGTAAGCCAAATACTTTATCGACATGCCGGCTTTGCCGAGATGGATGCTGCAACCCGGAATTTATACAGCAAAGCTGTTGAGGCGCTTGCCAAGGGATCCAACTATACGGAATGTGAAATCGCGCAGAAGGTGACGTCTCTCGCGGCGATGGCGAAAGAGGAGAAGAATTTTGATCCTCGTCGGTCAGACCCCGGCTATTACCTTCTGGCAGAAGGGCGTCCGTGGCTCGAAGCGCAGCTGAAGTTCCACGCACCTCTCCGTGTGCAAGTCGGACAGGCATGCCGCAAGCTGGGCATAACAGGATACAGTCTGGGCGTTACGTTACTGACGCTTTTGCTCTTGTCGGCCTTCCTGTCCTTCATGAGCGGAAACCTCTCAGGTCATGCAGCTCTCATCCTGATTATTCTAGGATTTATTCCGGCGACGGATGCTGTTGTTGCCGGCGTGAACCGCTTCCTGATGTGGGCCATCAGAGTGTCAGAGCTTCCCGCGCTGGAGCTTAAAGAAGGCGTCTCAGCGCATCTGCGAACCATGGTTGTCGTCCCTACCCTGCTGACAAAACGGTCCTCCATCGTGGAAATGGTGAACCGCCTTGAGAAGCATTATCTCTCCAGCCGCGATGGTGAGATCTATTTTGCACTACTGACAGACTGGACAGACTCTCCCACAGAAAGCCGGAAAGGAGATCAGGATCTTCTTGATGTTGTTACGCGAGAGATTGCGCGCCTGAATCAGACTTATGGAGCGGGGCCTGCCGGGACAAGGTTTCTCCTTCTCCATCGTAGGCGGGTGTGGAGCGCAAGTGAAGAGAAATGGATCGGATGGGAGCGTAAACGTGGCAAACTCCATGAGTTGAACCGTCTTCTCCGCGGCGCAACGGGTACCAGTTTTCTAACCCTGTCCGGTCAGAGCATCCCCCAGGGCGTACGGTATATCGTGACTGTGGATTCCGATACACGTCTGCCACATGAGGTTGTCAGGCGGCTCGTCGGCAAGATCGCGCATCCGCTCAATAATGCCCGTTTCGATCCAGAAGAAGGACGCGTCACGGAGGGATATGCGGTTCTCCAGCCGCGGGTTACGCCGTCCTTGCCAGAAGCGCGACAGAGCACACTTTTCCAGAGGGTTTTCTCAAGCCCGAATGGAATAGAACCTTATACGGCCGCCGTATCCGACCTGTACCAGGATATGTTTGCAGAGGGTTCTTTTGCAGGCAAAGGTATTTACGAAATTGACACTTTCGAAGCTGCGTTAGCTGGCCGGGTTCCTGATGGAACGCTTCTCAGCCATGATCTCTTCGAAGGCGTTTTTGCCCGCGCAGGTCTCGTGACCGATATTGAGGTTATTGAGGAATATCCAACGGACTATCTGGTCTCTGTGGCCCGACTCAATCGTTGGGTACGTGGAGATTGGCAGCTTCTTCCATGGATATTCTCATGGATGGGCTATTTCCCAACCATTCGGATAAAAACCCGCCCTCTCACGGGCATTGCGCGCTGGAAGATGCTGGATAATCTGCGTCGCAGCCTTTCAGCCCCCATGGCTGTCAGCGCCCTGTTTGCAGGCTGGTTCCTCGGGCTACATAATGCAGTCGTCTGGAGCCTCTGCATTGTCTCGACGCTCGCCATTCCGGCATCTTTACCTCTTCTGGTTGATATTATCAGGCGGAGACGAGGAGAAACTTTTCGGAGCTATTTTTCTCTTCTGACAGTCGATCTCAAACGTACCGCTCTGACAACTGCTCTATGCTTTGCGTTTTTGGCTGACCAGGCGTGCCTGATGGGCGATGCCATTACCCGAACATTAGGACGTGTTTTCGTCACCAGAAAGCATCTTCTCCAATGGGTGACGGCAGCGCAGGCGGCAGAGGCTCCACGTGAAGAGATGCAGGGATATTTCCGTCAGATGAGCGGGGCTGTTCTGACTGCTTTCCTCGCGGTGGGCGTCATGTTTGTGGCAGCACCGTGGGTTTGGGTCGTCATTCTTCCATTTGCCCTTGCCTGGAGCCTGTCACCAGCGATTGCATGGAAGGTCAGCCAGTATCGCCCTTCGGCTCGCAGGCTTGAGGCTACTGAAGCCGAAACCATTTTCATGCGAATGCAGGCACGGCGAACATGGCGGTATTTCGAAACATTTGTTTCTGACGCTGATCATATGCTTCCGCCAGATAACTTCCAGGAAATCCCTGCCCCTCTGGTCGCGCATCGTACGTCCCCCACTAATATGGGGCTTTATCTTCTCGCAATCGTCGCAGCATGCGATTTTGGATGGATCGGTGTTGCTGATGCAACCGCGCGTCTAAGGGCTACCCTTGACACCATGCTGAAGCTTCCTCGTTTCAGGGGACATTTCTATAACTGGTACAGTACTACTGACCTCTCTCCGCTTCCTCCCATTTACGTCTCGACGGTCGATAGCGGAAACCTTGCTGGTCATCTGATCACGCTGGCAGGTGCCTGCGAAGAGTGGATTCAAAAAGGAAGGAGGTCCGATACCTGGCGGGAGGGTGTGCAGGATACTCTCAACCTGGCACTCGAAGAAGCTACGTCAGGCAGTGGGACCTTCCGCTCTTCCGAAATCGCTCAACTCATTGAGACCCTCCTGCAGAATATGAAGGAAGGTCATGCCAGCCAGATCACGGTTGCGTACCGAGTGCAGATGCTTGTCAGTCAGGCGGAGGAACTGGCGCATCTGCTGCAAAGGCGTGCCATGGCAGGGAGTGCCGGAAAAGGCTCGTCTGTCACAGGAGCCGAGAACCTTCTGTTCTGGCTGCACGCTGCGCAAAACTGCATTCAGAGTGAACGCAAGGATCTGGAGAACAATCCTTTACTTCATGACGAACTCCGTAAAACTGCACAGATCGCCAGAACCATGGCACTGGAAATGGAGTTTGGTTTTCTTAGAAATTCCGACCGGAAACTCCTTTCAATCGGGTTTGTCGTCAATGAAGGCACTCTCGACAATAACTGCTACGATCTGCTGGCTTCGGAAGCCAGGCTCGCTGTCTTTTTTGCCATTGCAAAAGGCGATATCCCTGCGTGGGAATGGTTCCGTCTGGGAAGGCCCCTCGCCGCAGTCGCCCATGGGGAGGCTCTGGTGTCCTGGTCGGGGTCCATGTTCGAGTATCTCATGCCCTCCCTGATTATGGCAGCCCCCTTTGACAGTCTTCTGGAAGAAACCAGCCGCCAGATTGTCCGTCGTCAGATTGAGTATGGCCAGTTCTGCGGTGTGCCCTGGGGTATTTCGGAATCTGCCTACAATGCGCGGGATCTGGACTATAATTATCAATATTCCGATTTTGGCGTCCCCGGATTAGGAATGAAAAGAGGACTGGCGCAAAATCTGGTCATCGCTCCTTACGCCACTGCCTTGGCCACTATGGTTGATGCACGGCTGGCTACAGAAAATTTTCGGGTTTTGCAGGCGGCTGGAGCTCAGGGAACCTATGGGTTTTATGAGGCACTGGACTATACAAAGGCCCGCCTGCAACCCAATCAGACCGTCGCGATTATTCACTCCTACATGGCCCATCATCAGGGCATGTCGATCCTTGCGATAGCTGACACGGTTCTGAAGGGCCTCATGCGATCCCGCTTCCACGCGGAGCCTATTATCGGGGCGGCGGAGCTCCTGCTTCAGGAGCGCGCACCAACAGGCGGTGCGATTACAACACCATTGAAAGAAGAAGAGTTCGCGCCTGCTGCACTGACTGTACAGGTGCAGTCTGGAGGTCGTCATCTGCGGACAGCAGACACAAGCGCTCCTGTGACTCATCTTCTTTCGAATGGACGCTACAGCGTGATGCTGACGGCCGCAGGGTCCGGATACAGCAAGTGGGGTGATCAGGCGGTTACGAGATGGAGACAGGACCCTACACTCGATAACCTGGGGAACTATATCTACTTCCAGAGCCCCGGAAACAATCACTTCTGGACCGCGGGATTACAGCCTTCCGGAGCAGAAGCCGAAAGCTACGATATCGAATTCCGGGAAGATCGTGCCACCTATATGCGGCAAGATAACAAACTGACGACGACGATGGAGGTGTTGGTTTCAGCGGAAGACGACGCAGAACTTCGGCGTGTTTCGGTGCGGAACTCTGGTACATCAACAGTTGAGGTCAACGTAACCTCTTACGTTGAACTTGCCTTGTGCCCACCTGGTATGGACATCAGCCATCCTGCGTTTGCCAAGATGTTTGTACAGACGGAATATCTTCCTTCCTCCAGGGCAATCATTGCAACTCGGCGAAAAAGAAATCCTTCTGATGCGGAGATCTGGGCCGCGCATCTGATTGTTGGGGGTAACACTCTTTCCATCGAGACTGATCGCTCTCGTTTTATTGGCCGTGGACGGGATTTACGGGCGCCGATTGCCTTAATTCAGGAAGGCCCGCTCTCTGGATCAACCGGAACGGTGTTGGACCCCATTTTCTCTGCTCGGTGTAGGCTGACAATTCCTGCACGCTCTACTCGGCATGTGTCATTCTGGACAATCGTTGCGTCCACACGTGAGGCGCTCATGCAGAGTATTGAGCGTCACCAGAGTGAGGCTGATCTTGATCGTGCCCTGACACTGGCCTGGACGCATGCTCAGGTTCACTTGAGGCATCTCGATATCCAGCCCGTACAGGCAGACCTGTTTCAGCAGCTTGGGGGTTATCTTCTGTTTCCGGGGCCCACCCTGCGCTCGTCTGCTGTCCGTATCAAACGGGGCGCAGGTAAACAGGCAGACCTATGGGGACAGGGCGTTTCGGGTGATTTGCCGATCCTGCTGTTGGTCATCACTGAAAACGAGGATTTCGATCTCGCCCGTACCCTTCTCACGGCGCATGACTATCTGAATTTCAAGGGACTAGCGTTTGATCTCGTCATTCTGAATGACCATCCGACGTCTTATGCCCAGGATTTACAACATGCTCTCGAAGCGCTTGTTCGATCATCCGGGCAGACTGGAACGGTTCGTCTTCTGCGCGGAAGTCTCATGTCAGAGACAGTCAGGGAGCTTCTGTTCTCGGTGGCCTACGTCGTTTTGACGGGGAAAGGCGGAAACCTGCAACATCAGATAACCCATATCGAGATGATGCAGCGCACAAAAGTTGTGCAGACTGCTGTACGTCCCTGCAAAGCCTACCATGGACCACAGGAAGCGCCTGAAGCACCCCAGCTTGAACTGGCAAACGGATATGGAGGGTTCACGTCAGACGGCAAGGAATATGCTGTTATCATCCGCGGAAAAACCCGGCCCCCTGCCCCTTGGATCAATGTTGTTTCCAGTCCTCATTTTGGCTTTCAGGTCTCGGCGGAAGGTAGCGGTTACACCTGGGCTGAAAACAGCAAAGAAAATCAGCTAACACCCTGGTCTAATGATCCGGTCATTAACCCGACTGGCGAGGCCTTTTATCTGTGCGACGAAGAAAGTCGTCAGTTCTGGTCCCCTTTGGCCGCCGTCTGCTCTGATGACAATGCTGTCTATGTTTGCCGACACGGGCGCGGATATAGCCGGTTTGATCGTCATGCCAACGAGATTGCCGCGAGCCTGCTGCAATATGTTCCGCTTGAAGATCCTGTAAAAATTTCCAGACTGAAACTGACCAATACGTCCTCACGGTCCCGCACTTTGAGGGTGACCACCTATACCGAGTGGGTTTTAGGGCAGTCTCGCAGCACGACGGTACCTTTTGTGTTTACCGAGCAGGATCCTGACACGGGCGCGCTGTTTGTCAGGAACAAGTGGGGCGAGACGTTTGGGGAAAAGATCGCATTTGCGGATCTGGCCAGTCAGCAGACTTCAAGCACGGATGACAGGCGTACATTCATCGGTCGCAATGGCACTCTTTCTGCCCCGAGAGCCATTGTCCGTGGAGGCCCGCTTGAGGGTATTATTGGAGCAGGTATTGACCCCTGTGCTGCATTGCAGACTCTCATTACGCTTGAGCCGGGGGAAAGCACGGAAATTGTCTTCCTGCTGGGTCAGGGACGAAATGCTGAGCATGCCCGTCAACTGGTTCGGCAGTATAGAACAGAAAATCTGGATATGGTTCTGGATGCAGTTCATCGCAGATGGGACAAGATCACGGGGGCCGTACAGGTCCACACACCTGATCGCGCCATGGATATCATGCTGAATGGCTGGTTGCTATATCAGTCCCTGTCCAGCCGCATCTGGTCACGGGCGGGCTTTTATCAGGCCAGCGGCGCCTATGGGTTCCGGGACCAACTTCAGGATGGGATGTCTCTTGTTCCATCGGCTCCTCAACTGGTGCGTGAGCATCTTCTTCGGGCTGCATCCAGACAGTTTCCTGAAGGAGACGTCCAACACTGGTGGCTTCCCCAAAAGGGAAATGGTGTTCGTACGAGGATTTCTGATGACTGTGCCTGGCTGGCCTACACAGTTGCGCATTACGTTCGCGTGAGTGGTGACACGACTGTTCTGGATGAGGAAATTCCATTTCTGGAGGCTCCAGTTCTGGCCGATGGAGAGCATGAGCGTTTTCTCCAGCCGGAAGTCACGGACGAAACAGCGTCTCTCTATGCTCACTGCGTTCTTGCGCTCGATCACAGCCTGCAAAGAGGCGCGCATGGCCTCCCGCTTATGGGAACCGGCGACTGGAACGATGGCATGAACCGTGTTGGCGAAGCCGGGCGCGGAGAAAGCGTCTGGCTGGGATGGTTCACGCATGCTGCGCTGTCAGCATTTCTTCCACTCGCCCGGGCTCGACAGGATACTGAGCACGTCACGAAGTGGACACGGATCATGGCAGAACTTGAGAGTGCGCTGGAGGCAGCGTGGGACGGCTCCTGGTATCGGCGCGCCTATTTCGACGACGGCAGCCCTCTAGGTAGTCATGCAAACAGCGAGGGGCGAATTGATGCCATTGCTCAGTCCTGGGCAGTAATTTCAGCGGCCGGATCTCCCGCGCGAGCCCGACAGGCCATGCAGGCCGTTCAGGAGCAGCTTGTTGATCTGGACAAGGAGATCATCATGGTCCTGACACCTCCCTTCAATACGTCAGAGCCTGATCCGGGTTATATTCGGGGCTATCCGCCAGGTATCCGGGAGAATGGCGGTCAGTACACGCATGCTGCTCTCTGGACGGTTATGGCGACTGCCCTTCTGGGGGACGGCGATGCGGCGCACGAGATGTTTGCTACGCTCAATCCCGTTCACCATTCCAGGGATCAAGCGGCAGCGGATCGCTACAAGGTCGAACCATATGCCGTGGTGGCAGACGTGTATTCCTCTGACCCGCATGTCGGTCGTGGGGGATGGTCTTGGTACACCGGGTCAGCAGGATGGATGCAACGGGTTGGGGTGGAGACGTTGCTGGGAGTGCAGATCGAAGGAGATCGGTTGTCACTTAAGCCGCACATCCCCTCGTCCTGGCCGTCATACACAGTCCAACTGCGCTGGAAGACGTCGGACTATCATATCCAGATAGAAAACCCTGACCATGTCTGCCAGGGAGATCTCTTTATGCTGGTCAATGGGGAGCCAATCGCATTCACACAGCCATTTTACATGCAAGATGATGGGCTTATGCACAATTTAAGTTTCGTGCTCAGAATATCGGCAGCTCTTATTCCAGAGGGTTGAGAGCGTGGCGTGACTCAATCGTTTTCTTCCCTGAGCCTCATAAGGCTCAGGGCGACCAATTGGACGGAAAAGGGATCAACTTCTGCATCCCAGGACGCAAATCCTCCCCACCTTAACCGTCTTAGGGTCATGTTCGAATGTCGCAGAGGCTGGCAGCGTATCACCACACGCTATGACAGATGCCTGCCCGTCTTTTTAACGTGATCTGAACTCTTATCGTGCTGAGCCATTGAATGATCTTACCACTGGAGGCGATCATGTCTTTCCACAGCAGCACTCTACCTAAAAATCCGACAAAAGCTCCTGGTTCTCCTGATGAGCGGGAACCGTTTGATCCGTATCCCGACAAAAGCCCGATTACGGATGAGCCCCCGGAAGAAGAAAAGCCCGGCAAAAGGTATCCGCCCGAGAAAGGCTCCCCCGATCCGAAGCCCGACCAGCCGCCAGTTCTTCCTGATGCGCCTGAAAATCCAACCAATTAAGGTCTAGGCTCTCCCGGTAGCAGAAGATGAGCGAGCCGTGCTCGCATTCCTAAAGCTATAGCAGGGCTTTTGGGGGGGGGCATCTTCCGCACTGGGGCAGATCATCATTGTCTGGACGTCTCGGGGTTCAGCCCAAACCGTGGGTTACTCTTCATCCTTCAGAACGAAAGTCCAGACTTGCGAGGTTTCGCTCAACCGCGCGAAAGCTATCTTGCAACAAACATACCATTCGACGTCAATGTTCGTTTGTTCTGACATCAAAGACGGGAAGTATGCCTGCGTACTGATATCTGGGCAGGATCACGTTGAAATAGGCTAGGCCAATTTTTACGCGGCCATTTCGAGAGATGCATCTGCACAGGCGCTGGCTTCGTCAAGAGTGAGCAAAAGTCTGACACGCTCTTTGACAGGACGAT
This sequence comes from Gluconobacter sp., assembly GCF_047723935.1. Taxonomy (NCBI): domain Bacteria; kingdom Pseudomonadati; phylum Pseudomonadota; class Alphaproteobacteria; order Acetobacterales; family Acetobacteraceae; genus Gluconobacter; species Gluconobacter sp. Next base: position 18,953 of record NZ_JBDOBO010000015.1, on the reverse strand, counting down.
CTGAGAGAGGGGGTGAGCGATGGAGAATTTTCTCTGCTTTGTCCCACCCAGGAAAGTGCTTTCCTTTGAGAAAAACAAGGGCACCTGTGGGCGCCTGATGCACGGTTGATCCGTTGTCAGTTGTCCATTGAACACCGGGGCCAGCATAGGTTCGAAGCAAACGCAGATCGACGCAGTCAACGTGGAATTTCCGACAACTATCTGTTGTGATCTTTTCCAGTCGTACACGTAGCGCCTGGTGTCCGGAAATATCCCTATAAAGTGCGGCTATTTCCAAAATATCCGTCAGGAGTGGCTGTGTGCGTTCTGAAAATGCGCTCTGCAGCTGTTTTTCCAGATCGGGTAGGTAACCTCGTCTTGTCAGAGATTGAGCTCCCTCCGTCAGATAATCTTTTGTCGCCTGGGTTAGTGATGAAGACATATCGCACGGATGAAGACCAATGCTGCTGTGAGGAAGCAGGATGTTTCTGAACGACGATTGATGCTCCAGACGGCAGCGGGTGGGACATGACGGCATGGAAAAGCTTATCCTTGCTATTGATATGTTATAACATAACTATTATTGGCAAATGTAGCAACTTTTCCTCCTCTTCAAGGGCTTACTTTATGTCGGATTTCCGATTGCCTGTGACCGTTCTCTCCGGCTTTCTGGGGGCTGGCAAGACAACGCTTCTCAACCATGTTCTCAACAATCGCGAGGGCCTGAAAGTGGCGGTCATCGTCAATGATATGAGTGACGTGAACATTGATGCCGAACTGATCCGTAATGGCGGGAGCAATCTGTCCCGGACCAACGAGAAGCTCGTGGAAATGACGAATGGATGCATCTGCTGCACATTGCGGGACGATCTTTTGACCGAAGTGACGCGACTGGCAGAAGAAAAAAGGTTTGATTACCTTCTGATTGAGTCAACGGGCATCGCAGAACCCCTGCCCGTCGCGGCCACTTTCGAATTCCGTGATGAAGAAGGCCGGAGTTTGAGCGACGTCGCTCGGCTCGATACGATGGTGACTGTTGTGGATGCCGTGAACCTGCTGAAGGATTATGGATCAAGCGATTTTCTTCGTGATCGGGGCGAGGTTGCGGGAGAGGAAGACGAACGTGCGCTCGTAGATCTTTTTGTTGATCAAATCGAATTCGCGGATGTCATTGTTCTCAATAAAATCAATACAGCAACTGCTGAACAGGCAGACGCTGCACGGTTGATCATCCGAGCCCTCAATGCGGATGCGAACGTGATTGAAACCAGCCAGAGCAAGGTTTCTTTAAACCAGGTTCTGAATACGGGGCGCTTTGATTTCGAGCGTGCACACCAGAACCCCTTGTGGTTCAAAGAGTTGTACGGGCATGCTGAACATCGTCCCGAAACGGAAGAATACGGAATTTCCAGTTTTGTCTACCGTGCCCATCGGCCTTTCAAACCTGAAGCGTTTGCAGACTTTATCGAGCAGTCATGGCATGGGGTAGTGCGGGTAAAAGGTTATTTCTGGCTTGCAACCCGCCCGGATTGGGTCGGAGATCTGAGTATTGCGGGTGCATTGGCGCGGCATCAGGCGGCTGGGCGTTGGTGGGCGAGTGTTCCGCATGACAACTGGCCTGATGATGAAGGCTGGCGAGCGACACTGGCCAAATACTGGGACGATATTTATGGCGATCGCCGGCAGGAACTGGTCTTTATTGGTGCTGGCATGGACGAGGTTGCAATTCGTACCGCACTAGACGATTGCCTTGTCCCACCGTCACAGGACGAAATTTTCATGCCATGGCACTATGACCATCTTCCTGATCCATTCCCTCTGTGGTCCTGATTGCCAGCTGTTTTGTCTCATGTGCCAGATGGAATGGTAAAATAACCGTTCCATCTGGTTACAAAGCTCAGCACCTCTTCTTCAGAGCCGGATGATCTCAGAAATCTGATGAGATCGTCCCTGTCATCGAAAACCTTGGAAGAACATAGAAAGACGCGCCGTTGCTGCCTGCCAGGGTACTTCCATCGAGCAGGGTCACGTTATGGTAGTTATTGGTAATGCCGGTTGTCCCGACCCGAATGATTGATCCTGTCAGGTTAGAGAAATTCAGACGGAACGTAGGGGTTCTCAGGAAATAGAGCGGTTTAAAATGATACCCAAGCGCAAGGGTATTGGTAACAAACCCTGGCATTCGCTGATCGCCCACAAGTGTTACTGACTGAGGGCCGGTATAGTGAAGGCTGAAGTTTCCAAAAAATCCTGCATTGCTGTAGGTCAGTCCAAAATTTGCAAGAACGCGTGGTGTGAGAATGGACTGTTTTCCCTTAGTGGGAAGATATGTGTCTCCATAGGGAATATTTGAGTCAAAAGTACCATGCAGGTACTCCACTGACGCGTACGGGCTGAAATGATGGAAATCCCTTCCCGCAATCATGGCATCAAATCCGCGGATCGTCTGGTTTCCTGCATTGGAAACTGCATAAGCGGTATTGGGCAGATAGGTGGTAAGAAGACGGTTGGTGATATTGGAATTAAATGCCGAAATATCGAACGTCAGGTACCGGTTGTTATAGCGATATCCAATCTGTTCCGTGATGGAATACTGGTTCTTGGGGAGTGACGTTGAACCTGAGAGCTGTGAGGGGGATGGCTGGCGGAAATCACCTTCGGCATTCATGTAAACCTGACTGTGAGCGTCAATTTTATACGAGACAGAAAGATGCGGAAGGGGCGCGGTTGAGTTCGCTCCGATCGTAAACTGGCTGAGCCCGGAAGCTCGATCCCAGTAGTTGGACATGATGTATTTGAAGCCGCCATTTATGGTCAGGCGATCATTAAAATATTTGGCGGTATCTTCGATAAAGAAAGAATTCAGTTCGTAGCCGGCATCGTACCTGTAAATTGCTTCCTGACCATCTGCTGTATAGAGCTTATAGGCATTGTCATTGGTTTTGGCATTTCGTCCGCCAGGTTGTGTTGCCATGGTTGGAAAGAAATAGTCGACGGCATTGTTCTCATACCAGTATCCGAAAGACAGATGGTTATGACGATCAATGTCGTAACCCAGTTTGGCGACAAGCCCGACTTGCGGGGACCAGTGCTGCGCCCAGTATGTGCTCAACGGTGTAGAAGGGTCAGCTTTCTGCCCGTTTCCATAGAAATATGTGGCGCCCGTCGAGGCTGGCGTGCCGGCAGTTGAGCCGTCCCAGCCGAAGCCTGTCGCAAAATAGGGAGAAAGGTCGAAGGTCAGACGTTTGTTGATAATGATATGGGCTTGTGTTGTGACGAAAAACTGGTTCCAGGAGTCAATATTACCCTGCCAGTAATTTCCGGCGGACGTGGAGTTTCTATCCCAGATATTAGTGCGATTATATCCCTGCCCTGTATGCTTGTAATTATAAAATGTTTGAGCATCTGGATAGGCGTCAATCGTGAACATGGAATTGTTCCATGAGCCGAAGAATTTCACAGTGGATCCATTGGTAAATTCTTTAAAAACTCCAACATCCACATGTGTTCGGCGGTTTGTTCCTGCACCCATCCATTGCCTTGAATGGGTATTCGAGACGGAAATGTAAGATCTGATACCGGAATTCCCGATCTCCCCGGACTCCAGGCGTACGAATTCCCGCGACATATTGTTGGTGCCGTAGGAAAAATCCATGCTTCCCCCCGCTTTTTTGCCGGGTGTCCTCGTGCGCTCGTCCAGCGTGCCCGCAGTTGCATTGGATGCGGGTGCATCAATGGGAGAGCTCCCCGGGGTCATGGTGACGGTTTCGATGTTCTCTGCATCAACGTTCTGTTGAAGGTAAGCGGCAAGAGATGCAGGAGCCCCATCCAAAAGCAAAGCCGTATCGGCATCAGTAAAACCGCGCATATACAGTGCACCACCTTTGATGCCAGAGGTATCTGGCATAGCAATGCTGACGCTCGGAAGATTTTGGACAACATCAAGGCCGGTTGATGTCGGGCTTCTCATCTCGATATATTGGCGCCCAACAGACTGGACTGCATACGGTGCAGTTTCGACCCGCATCATCCCTCCCCCAGAGTTGCGCGCGCTTCTCGAGCCACGAACCCCGACGCTCTCTTCGCTGGATGCCATCATGGAGGTTCTGCGGGAACGTGGCTTTGTCGGGGTGCCCGGGGCCGCACGATGAGATGGCGTCACATGACGGAGATGATGGGATGGGGCCGCGCTGGAACGCCCAGTTTCTGCGGAGAGGATTACGGAACTCAGAATAGTACCGAGGAACAGACGAGAAGCCAGTGTCTTCACTTTTTTTCTCCGAAAGCTCAGTTAGTGAAACTGAATAACAGCCACTAAAACACATTTCGGAATAATAATGAAATACTAAATAAAATTTATTCGAAAATAAGGTATTTACACAATGTAGAGATATTTTAATCGGCTTCAGCCGAATGATGTACACATCATTCGGCTTTCCTGTAGTGTATTTACTTGAGATTCAGGGGATTGAATGAATATTTAAAAATCTTTTTCGCAACTCAAAAGCACGTTTCGGACCTGCGCTATCATTCCTCTGATTTGGTCTGGAGTCGAAATAAATGGAGGACCGAAAGAAATCGTGTCTCCCGTGACGCGAAGGAGCACGCCCTCTTCCAGGCCGCGCTCAAAAAGCTGGACACTTCGCAGGGCAGATTTGTCAGAAAGGGGATTGAGTTCGATCGCAGCGGTAAGGCCGATGTTTCGCAGATCTTTTACGGATTTCAGGTCCTGCAATGCATGCACCTCTTCTTCCAGAATAGGCTCCAACGCTCTGACAGCCGCATTGGTCCCCTCTTCTTCCATGATGTCGAGCACCGTATGAGCCACTGCTGCGGCCATTGGATGCCCTGAATAGGTATAGCCATGAGCGAACTCTATGGCTGCGTCCGGGCCATTCATGAATGTTTTGTAGATTTCTGAAGTGACGATAACGCCGCCCATGGGAATGATCCCATTGGTGACCGCCTTGGCGAAGGTAATCATATCCGGTGTGACGCCAAATCTTTGGGAGGCAAAATTTTCTCCCATGCGTCCAAAACCTGTGATGACTTCATCGAAAATGAGAAGGATGCCGTGTTTCGTACAGATTTCTCTCAGCTTCTGAAGATATCCGACGGGAGGGACAAGAACGCCGGTTGATCCCTGCACTGGCTCGACAATGACAGCCGCGATTGTGGAGGCATCATGGAGTGCCACCAGTCTCTCGAGATCGTCCGCCAGATGGGCGCCCCACTCCGGTTGCCCTTTTGAAAATGCGATATGGGCGTGATCGTAAGGGTGTCGGATGTGGTCCACGCCAGGGACCATCACCGTGGCGAACATCTTGCGGTTCGGAACAATGCCGCCGACAGACATGCCACCAAACCCTACACCGTGATAACCTCGTTCGCGTCCAATGAGACGAAAACGGCCGCCTTCACCGTTAAGCTTGTGAAAGCCGATTGCAATTTTTAGTGCAGTATCAACAGCTTCTGAGCCAGAATTTGCGAAGAAAACATGCTCAAGGCCTTCAGGGGCCATCTTTGCAATGCGCGCTGCCAGCGTGACAGCAGGTGCATGGGTCATCTGGAATCCGGGTGCGAAATCCAGGGTTTCTGCCTGCTGACGAAGCGCGTCCGCTATGCGTGGATTTCCGTGGCCTAAAGGCGTACACCATAGCCCAGACAGCGTGTCGAAGACCGTTTTGCCATCGGCCATCGTATAGTAAGGCCCCTTGGCTGAGGCCACGACACGATGATCGCCCCGACCGTTAACCAGTCTGTTTGCCGTAAAGGGCATCCAGTTGCGTCCCTCACTCATGGCAAGGGCGCACAGGCTTTCGTTCGTCAATGTAGTCACGATACTGCCTCCATCAGGCTGTCAGATGTTTTTTTCTTAAAAGGTGCTCTCTCGACATACCGGCCCTGCCCGCGCTCGGCACGAAGTGTACCGTCATCCCAAAGGACGCGGCTCTGACTGATTGTCTTTTTTGCCACGCCTGTAACGGTCATGCCTTCATAAATATTGTAATCGACATTCTGATGATGTGTGGCGGCAGACATGGTTCGCGACGCCGATGGATCCCACAGCACAATATCCGCGTCTGCACCCTCAACAATCATGCCTTTCCGGCTATGGATATTGAAGATACGGGCCGTATTGGTGGACGTGAGGGCAACAAACTGCTCCGGAGTTATCTTGCCGCCGACAACGCCGTGATGCCACAGAATGCTCATGCGATCCTCAATGCCGGGAACACCGTTGGGGATGCGCGTAAAATTGGTGAGGCCCATTTCTTTCTGGGAACGGCAGAAGCAGCAGTGATCCGTTGCGGTGGTGTGGAGCTGGCCGGAAGAAAGGCCGCCCCAGAGCGCTTGCTGATGCGATTTTTCGCGGAAAGGTGGGCTCATGACGTAGCGCGATGCCTTCAGCCAGTCCGAAGACTGGTAAACGCTCTCATCGAAAACCAGATGCTGCGGAAGAACTTCCCCATAAACTTGCAAACCGCGAAGGCGGGCCGTTGCAATGGCTTCGGTCGCCTCGCGCGTGGAAACGTGAACGATGTAAAGGGGGGTATTGCTGACAGCTGCCAGCGTAATGGCGCGCTGAGCGGCTTCTCCTTCTACGCTGGATGGGCGGGAGAGCGGATGCGCCGCGGGGCCAGTGTTTCCCGCTTTCAGGAGAGATTCCTGAAGAAAGGACACGGCATCTCCATTCTCGGCATGCACGGTGCATAAAGCGCCCAGTTCGCCCGCTCGGCGCATGGAGTTGAGAAACGTCTCATCATCCACCATCAGGGCGTTCTTGTAGGCCATGAAATGTTTGAAGGAATTAACGCCGCAGTCCCGCACCAGTGTTTCCATATCCTGGTGAACCTGGTCATCCCAGTGCGTCACTGCGACATGGAAACCATAGTCGGCAGACGCTTTTTCGGCTTTGCCCCGCCACGCCTTCCACGCGTCATGAAGCGACTGTCCATGCTCGGGGATGACGAAATCGATAATACTCGTTGTACCTCCGGCGAGCCCGGCGGCCGTGCCTGTATAGAAATCATCACTGGCCGTCGTGCCCATGAAGGGCATTTCCATATGTGTATGAGGATCTATTCCGCCTGGCATAACAAGCAGCCCATCTGCATCAACGATGGTACAGCCTGTCGGCGCTTCCATATCCGCCTGAACAGCCGCGATTTTCCCGTCATCGTCACACAGGACGTCTGCTCTGAAACGCCGCTCAGACGTAACAACTGTTCCACCCTTGATCAGGAGCATGACATCCCTTCCCTTCAGGAAAAGTGGTTGGCATTATGTCGTTGTCTTACCGAAACTGTATGGTTAATCTGACCAGCCGGTCAACATAACGATTGCGCTTCCGGAATTTTTTCGAGAACGAGGATCACCAGAATGACACAGTCACCGGACGCGTACGCCACAGGGCGCCTGACCAATGCGGATCTTGCGCCTGTTCAGGACCGGAACTGGGCATGGAAGGACTTTCTCTTTCTCTGGATGTCTGATGTCCACAGTGTCGCCGGGTACATGACGGTTGGTACGCTGTTCATGATGGGGTTGCCGGTCAGCAGCGTGCTCATCGGACTGCTTGTTGCAATCGTTGTCGTGCAGCTTCTCTGCAACCTGATTGCGGTTCCGAGCCTGAAGTCCGGCGCCCCTTTTCCCGTCATTATCCGAAGCGTCTTTGGCGTCTACGGTGCGGTCGTCCCGGCGCTTGTGCGTGGGATTATTGCCGTGGGCTGGTATGGAATCCAGACATGGCTGGCATCCAACGCCGTAGTTCTGTTTGTTCTTCGTATTATGCCGTCACTTGCAGACTATAGCGATGTTCATCATCACGGATTGCTGGGACTGTCTCTTCTCGGCTGGTTGGCCTTTCTGCTCATCTGGGCTTTGCAGTTGGCGGTATTCTGGCGCGGAATGGAATCCATCCGGCATTTCATAGACTGGGCCGGGCCGGCCATTTACGTCATGATGATCCTGCTTGATGGCGTGCTTCTGTGGAAGACGCATGGACAGATCAGCTTTTCCGTCCTTCCCCAGTCTGCTCTTTCTATCGGGCAGCATTTGACAGGCGTGTTGAATGTGATCTCTCTGACGATCGCATTTTTCTCCCCAATTGTCCTGAATTTTGGCGATTTTGCACGCTACGGTATTAGCCTGAGCGCGGTACGGCGCGGTAATTTCTGGGGCCTGCCGATCAATTTCATGGCGTTCTGCGCACTTGCGCTCACAACCGTAACGCTGACCCAGCCTGTTCTGGGGCAAATCCTCGTGGATCCGGTTGAGACGGTGACGCGTCTGGATAGTCAAACCATCATGATTGTGGGAATTTTGACCTTCGTTCTCGCGACTATCGGGATCAATATTTCCGCTAATTTCGTCTCAGCCGCGTTTGATTTTTCCAATATAGCTCCGGCATCCATTTCATGGCGTGGCGGCGGTGTCATTGCGGCGATTGGTGCCATCGCTCTCACGCCCTGGAACCTCTATGCCCGCCCGGACCTGATCCATTTGACGCTCGACATACTGGGTCTGTTCATCGCTCCTGTGACAGGAATTCTTCTGGCGGACTATTATTTTGTTCAGCGGGAAACTTTGGACGTGCCTGCGCTGTACAGTACAGACCCATCGGCAGCTTACTGGTACCGAAGTGGCGTAAACCCTACTGCAATCTGGGCCTTGGGTCTGGCTGTGCTGGTGGGGCTCGCAAACGTCTTCCTGCCAGCATTAGCCGTATTCCAGAATTTCGCGTGGTTTACAGGCTTCTTTTCAGGGTTTTGTTTTCATCTGATTCTGACACGCCTGAAGCCAATTGGGAGAACAGCGGACGAACAAGCGTCATGATGGTTTCGACGGCAGTTTCATAATCGCCATTAGTAAGAGGTGTACGGTCCAGAACGGCCTCATACTGGACCTGCATATCCGCATATGCCTGCGTACCTGACCACAAGAGAAACAACAGATGTGTCGGGTCGATGGGTGCCATGATGCCCTTCGCCTGCCATTCCAGAAAGATCGCGACATGTCGGGCCACATGGGCTCGCAGTTCTCTCCGTAAGAAGTCCTGAACCATATGGCCGCCTGAGAGCACTTCCTGTGCGAAGAGACGCGATCCTTCAGGACGTGCGCGGGAGAATGCAATCTTGGCTTCTATGTATCCTCTAAGCCCGTCCAGCGGGTCCTTGTCAGAAGAAAGCCAGTGATCAGCATCTGTCAGCCACACGTCCAGCAGGCGTGACAGTGTGGCGTTGTACAGGTCTTCTTTGGAGCCAAAATAGTAGAGAATATTGCCCTTGGGGATATCACAAACCTTGGCAATATCTTCAAGGCGCGTTCCCTTGAGGCCGCGGGTGCCAAAGGTCCATTCCGCAGCATTCAGAATTTGCGGAACGGTAGCACGCCGTGGGGCGCCTGCACGGGGTCTTTTTCTGGGGCTGGGGGATGCCTCCAGACTGTCTTGTGCCATTGTCTTTCTCCCAGCCTGTCTGCGGGAGGCGATTTTTGACAGCAGACAGCCTGGACGACAAGCCCTCGGTTGGCAGATCCTTAAAGCGTGCTGTCTGCCCGCAAGACAGCGCCTAGCAGAACATTGGCTCCTGCTTCCGCTTCGCTCTCCGTGATGCTTTCTTCCTCGTTGTGACTCAGGCCATCCCTGCAGGGTACAAAAATCATCGCCGTTGGTGTCACTCGTGCGAGATACGCAGCGTCATGACCCGGACCTGAGACAATCGGAAGCGGATCGTAGCCCATTTGGCGTGCAGAGTCCGCGACCATCTCCACGCACCGCGCGTCAAAATGAACTGCGGGCGCATCCCAGAGGGGCACAATCTCCAAAGTCACTCCTCCAGCTTCAGCAATGCCGTGGAAGCGATCCATGAACTCCTGCTCCATGGCGACGACGACAGCATCATCCGGGTGGCGGATATCCACGGTAAAGAACGTCTCACCAGGCACGACATTGTTGCTGTTCGGGCGATTTTCAATCAGACCCACTGTTCCCACGGCTCCCGGAGCATGGGCCTGCGCGATCTCTGAGAGGGCCACAACCATTCTGGACGTTGCCAGTAGTGCGTCATGACGCATTGGCATGGGGGTGGAGCCAGCATGAGCATCCTTGCCCTTTACCGTCACTTCATACCAGCGCATTCCCTGTACGCCGGAGACAGCACCGATGACGCGATCTTTGACCTCAAGAATGGGCCCCTGCTCGATATGCAACTCGAAATAGGCCGCGATGGGATGATCGCCACAGATCTCTTCACCGCGATATCCGATAGAAACCAGTTCGTCCCCAAAGCGTGCCCCTGCGCGATCTCGCTTGTCCAGAACCTCCTGTTCCGTAAAAACGCCTGCGAAAACGCCTGAACACATCATCGGGGGCGTGAAGCGTGACCCTTCTTCATTCGTCCAGTTGATCAGTTCGATAGGGTGGCGCGTTGTATGCCCGGCTTCATGAAGCGCCCGTAGAACAGCGAGGCCGCCCAGAACACCTAAAATACCGTCAAATTTTCCCCCGGTTGGCTGGGTATCCAGATGGCTGCCCATCGTGATGGGAGGCAGGCTGTTATCAAGTCCCGGGCGGCGGGCAAACATGTTGCCCATCGTATCAACCGTGATGGTGCAGCCCAGACTTTCACAGGTCGAAGCGAACCACTCGCGAACCTGTTTGTCTTCGGGAGTGAGTGTCAGCCGACGGATGCCGCCTTTTGGCGTTCCACCAAACCGGGCCGTATCCATCAGATCTGCCCAAAGAGCGTTCCCATCAATCCGCATATTGCTATGAAACATGCCAGTCCTCTTTCATCCGTCCTCTTGGCTGACCTTTTGGCCGCCGTGTCATGCCTCTCAGGCGGGAATGCGATTAGGATTGGAAGGATGATGGGGCCACGTCAGCTCCCCATCTACAGGTTGTGGAACCATTGTGATGCAATCATCCACCGGGCAGACATGCGCACAGAGATTGCAGCCCACGCACTCCTCTTCGATCACTTCGTAATGTCGGCGATCAGCCGTGTTTTTCTTGGAAATCGCCTGATGGGACGTATCCTCGCAGGCGATATGACAGAGACCACACCCGACACAGGCGTCCTGATCGATATTGGCGAGGGTCTTGAACTTCATGTTGAGCTGGTTCCACGGTACGAACTGCGAAACCGCCCGTCCTGTCAGATCCTCTAGCCGTTCGTAACCTTTCTGATCCATCCAGTTGGACAGGCCATCGATCATGTCCTCCACGATGCGGAACCCGTAATGCATCGCGGCGGTACAGACCTGAAGTGATCCTGAGCCCATTGCAAGAAATTCGGCAGAATCCCGCCAGTTGCTGATTCCACCAATTCCAGAAATGGGCATTCCGGCCATGATGGGATCTCTGGCAATCTCTCCGATCATACGAAGGGCAATTGGCTTTACGGCAGGCCCACAATAGCCACCATGTGTTCCTTTGCCGCCCACAACCGGCATGGGCGCCATGGCATCCAGATCTACGCCAATGACGGACTGAATGGTGTTGATCAGGGATACAGCATCCGCCCCACCTGCCCGCGCGGCGCGTGCGGGCATCAGGATATTAGTCACGTTTGGCGTCAGCTTGACGATCACCGGCATCCGCGTGTTCTGCTTGCACCAGCGTGTCACCATTTCAACGTATTCCGGGACCTGCCCGACCGCCGCACCCATATTGCGCTCGGACATGCCATGCGGGCATCCGAAGTTCAGTTCGATCCCGTCTGCGCCTGTCTCCTCAACGATCGGCAGAATGGCTTTCCATTTATCTTCCTCGCAGGGCACCATGAGGCTGACGATAAGGGCACGATCCGGAAAATCGCGTTTGACGCGCTTGATTTCCGCGATGTTGGTCGCAAGCGGGCGGTCCGAAATCAGCTCGATGTTGTTGAGGCCAATCAGCCGACGTCCCTCAAAGCCCAAGGCTCCATAGCGGGAACTCAGATTGACGACCGGTGGATCTTCCCCAAGCGTTTTCCAGACAACGCCACCCCATCCGGCCTGAAAGGCCCGACGAACGTTGTATTCCTTGTCCGTCGGCGGAGCAGAAGCTAGCCAGAATGGATTGGGAGATTTGATCCCAGCAAAAACTGTGCGCAGGTCAGCCATTGTGCTCAGCCCTTTCCGTGTTGGATGCCATCAGTTCACCATGAAGCGCTTCAGCCGCGTTCCGTCCGTCCCGAACGGCTGCAACGGTGAGGTCTTCTCCTGCCGTACAGTCGCCGCCCGCATAAACTCCCGGCATGGAGGTGCGTCCTGTTTCATTCACAACGATGCGCCCATTTTCCACGAGGATCTGGTCGTTTCGCACTGGGTCTGGGACAAAAACCTGTCCGATTGCTTTAAGAACCATGTCCGCTGCGAGTGTGAAGGCATTCTGCGGATCGTACCCGCCATCAGGCGTGCCTCGAAGAAATGTAATGCTCCTGATGGCTCCGTCTTCGACATTGAGTTGACTGGGAGACGCCCAAAATCTGACCGTTACGCCGTTTGTTTGGGCCCATTCCCGTTCAACTTCCGTAGCGGACATGTGCGCAGCCCCGCGGCGATAAACCAGCGTCACCTCTTCTGCACCCAAACGTTTCGCCTGAACTGCTGCGTCAACCGCCGTATTGCCGCCGCCAATCACGACAACCCGCCTGCCAACCACGACCTCGGAAAGGTTTCGGGAACGCAGGGTCTCAATAAAATCGACCGCATCCAGAACACCCTCTGCGAATTCGCTTTCCAGGCCTAGAGCGCGGACACCTGCCAGACCCAGCCCCAGAAAAACGCCATCATAGGTCTCGCGGAGGCCTGCAAGCGTGATATTCTCCCCGAGCGTCGCGTTACTCTGGAAGGTAATCCCTCCAATTTCCATGAGGAAATCGATTTCTTTCTGGGCGAAATTGTCAGCAAGCTTATAGGCCGCGACACCATACTGGTTGAGGCCACCCGGTGCATCGTGTCGATCAAAGATCGTGACATCATGCCCATGCATCGCCAGACGATGTGCGCAGGCCAGTCCCGCCGGCCCCGCTCCTACGACGGCTACACGCTTCCCAGTGCTTGCCGCTCGCTGAAACGGGTGGGTTTTCTGCTGCATCTGCCAGTCTGTAGCAAACCGCTGGAGTGCGCCTATTCGCACGGCATGATGAGCTTCAATCGCGGTGTGAACACATTTCTGCTCACACAGAATTTCGGTCGGGCAGACCCGTGCACACGACCCGCCCAGAATGTTGGACTGAAGAATGGTGCGCGAGGCGCCAGCAAGATTGTCAGACGCAATTGCTTTGATGAACCGCGGAATATCAATGTCCGTGGGACAGGCCTCAACGCAAGGGGCGTCGTAGCAGTAAAAACATCGATCCGCTTCCAGCGCTGCCTGTTCAGGCGACAAGCCGGGGTGAGCGTCGGCGAAGTTGAGTTCCAGAGCGGATTCCGGCAACCGGCCACATGCAATATCGAGTCGCATACTCGTCTCCTGCCTGACTTAGTTCGTAATCGGAATGGTATGGGTTCGAAATGCTTTCGTGCAAGGATTTTCTGACCAAACGTTCAGCTTATTCTCTATGAGGGTTGAATGATGCCTGTTCAGATGTCTGGCTTCCTTGTTGGTGTGGTCTCAGGGAAAAAGGAAGACGAAGGATATTCTCGGCCCTGGGGCTCCTCATTCGTGTAAGTCCAAACGTTTCGTCTTTTGATACGGAGTAGCGTTTGGAAAGGAATGTGGTAGGTTCAGGGTCTGTTTCTTGGACGCAGAAAGCACTGATACTTCTTATGCGATTTACCCGCCTGCGTTTTCTCATTCCTGTCTTGTTTTTATTGGCGAGTGAAGGATGTACCCTCCAGGGCGCCCCTTCTTTTCCAGTTGTAGGCGCTTACTTTCCGGACTGGATGGTCTGTGGCCTCATCGGGGTTGCGGTTGCTGTCGGATTGCGGGTGGTATTTCTTCTAACCGGCCTTGATGCCATGCTTAGCTTTCGTCTCTTCACCTATGTCGCGCTGGGCGTTATCGCCGCGCTGACTGTGTGGACGTTGGCGTTCGGGCCTTGATGATGCAGCGCGTTCAAGTTTCTGACAAAAAGCCGATTGGTATTATCGTCGCTGTCGTCTGCGTAGGGGCCGCCATTCTGTTCGGCGTGCACGTCTCGCATGAAGACAGCACTCATCCGTCTTCGGATACTGGAAGTATTGACGCGGAAATGGTGCACGTCGCCTCCACCGTTGGCGGACGGTTGAAGGAACTCAGAGTTGTCGTCAATCAGCATGTTCATAAAGGGGATGTTCTTTACCAGCTTGATCCCGAACCCTACGAACTGACTGTCCGACAGGCTCAGGCCAATCTGGATCTTGCGAATGCGGAGGTCGAGAACCAGACACGGCTGCTCAGCATCAAGACATCCAACGCCGCTACGGCGGATGACCAGGTTGTTCGCGCCAGAACCAATCGTGATTTGGCCGCACGCACGGTAGAGCGCCTGAAGCCGCTTGCTGGCCAGTCCTATATTCCATGGCAGCAGTATGATCAGGCTCGTGTGGCTCTCCACGACGCTGAAGTGTCGCTTTCGCAGTCGAGAAACCAGTCTGTCGCAGCGACAACAGCGATCGGAGATCTGAAAAGCTCTCTTGCCGCACGGGATGCCGGTCAGGCAGCCCTGGATCACGCAAAATACGAGCTACGCCAGACTATGGTTACAGCTCCCGCGGATGGTTATGTCACGAGTTTACGGGTTAAAGCTGGCGAAGTTCTTGCACCGTCTCAGGTCCTGTTCACGCTGATTGCCGATGACGAGTGGTACGCTACCGCCAATATCCGTGAAATCAATCTTTCTTCCGTTCAGATTGGCGACTGCGTGACCGTTCACTCAATGATTGATCGCCACAGTCCTCTACGCGGACACGTCGAAAGTATTGGTTGGGGCGTCCTGTCTGTAGATTCTGCTGGCATTGCCCGCTCACTGCCCATCGTGCCGCGCCAAATGGACTGGGTTCACGTCGCCCAACGCTTTCCGGTCCGTATCAAGCTAGAAAGGGCAAACCCGCTTTTGCTCAGACTTGGCGCTACAGCAACCGTTGAGATCCAGCATGGCGCTGCCTGTCCCTGACACTCTGGCGAATGCCCCGTCGTCTTCCAGCATGAGAGGGCCGGGACTGGGATTGGCACGGATATGGCGGCTGGTCTGTGACCCTGCCCCGGGGCGATTAGGATATGCGCTTCGCATGGCGGCCGCATGCACGACGACTGTGCTGATTGGGGAAATCTGGCAGGTTCCGGAGCTGGCCGTGCCAGCCCTTGTGACCATGGCGCTGTGGCAGAAGGACCGCGTGACAAATGCTCTGGCTGGGGTGGCTGTAAATGTCCTCATCCTCATTCTGCTTCTGATCATTTACGCGCTCATCCGCCTGACGCTCGATCATCCTATGGGACTGGTGATCGTCATTGCCCTGTTGTCGTTCAGTTTTTTCTTTCTGGGCTCCGCCAGCAAGCTTAAGCCTGTGGCTTATATGCTGGGTCTGATTACGGTTTACGGACTGATTGCGATTGATCAGGTCCCGGTTGGAGAGGTCGTGACACGCGCCCTTCTCTACACGGATCTCTTTCTGGCCGTGCCTGGGGCGGTCATGATTGTGCTGGGGCTGTTGATTTGCCCATCCCCTAAAAAGATCCTGACGGATAGCATTGCTGCCCAGCTCTACATGGCTGTTCGCCTTCTCCAAACTCCTGATGCGCTCACGCAGGAACGCGCGACAGATATGCTTCGGGAAGGCACGGCGGGCATGATGAAGGCCGCCAAGATGGCCTCACTTGAAAAGATCTGGTCTCTCCACGATTTGGGCTGCTTGCGACAGGCAGCCAACAGCAGTGTCGCCGTTCTTGCGCTTGCTGATGAGGCGAGCCGGGCAAGACTGCCACCGGGGCAGTTGTCTCGCCTGACCGAAACGCTTGAAGGCATGGCCAGGATTTTTGCGGGCGGTGACTATCCCACAGCCATCGAAAGCCCTGTGATCTCTTCGGAGCATCCGTCTTTACAGGCGATAGCCGCTCTCCTTCCGAATTTCACAACTCCTCCTGCCCCTATCGTTGGAAAATTGCCAGAAAAGAAAAAATCCGGTTTCTTTTCTGAGGACGCCTTTACCAATCCAGACCATGTGCGCTTCGCAGTGAAAGGGACTGCTGCGGTGATGCTGAGTTATCTGACCTTCAAGGTTCTGGATTGGCCAGGCATCCACACTTGCATCATTACCTGCTTCATCGTCGCGTTGCCTACGATGGGCGAAATGATTTCAAAGCTGACCCTGCGCATCACGGGCGCGCTCATAGGCGGGACGCTGGGGATCGCGTCTATTATCGCTGTTATGCCGCATCTGAATGGTATCACCGGATTTCTGGCGCTTGTCTTTGTTGTTTCCCTGATCGGGGCATGGGTTAAGACGGGCGACGACCGTATTGCTTATGCGGGCTTTCAGATCGGTCTGGCATTTTATCTGACAGATCTGAAAGGTTATGGTCCGACAGCAGACATGGCCACCGCACGGGACCGTATTGTCGGTATCATGCTCGGTAACCTCATTACATATGCCATGTTCACCAGCTTCTGGCCGGCAAGTGCCTACGATCATTTGGGGGCCAGTCTTCGCAAGCTGAAAGATTGCCTGAGGCGCCAAGGGACAGCTCAGAGCTCTGAAGATCAGCTTCAGGCGGCCGCTCTTAGTCAATCCGCGTTACTGGAAAGCGAACGAACACTGGAATATGCGATGTCTGAGCCGGCGCACATGCGCGTTGATCAGCCCCGTCTTCAGGCGGCCCGAAATGCCTTGATGGATGCCTCGAGGCTGACTGAAGAATTGCTTGCAACGCCCAAGCGGCCAGACCTTGCCGATCGCACGGCACGACTGGAACAGATTGCTTCATGATTCACTTCAAAAAAACCGTTTTGCTGCCGCTCCTGCTATCGGGCTGTGCGACCCAGGCACTTGAAACGGCGCCAGCCAGCCCTGATCGGCCATGGCAACCGAATGTCGCTGCAAATGGAGAACTGGTGCCCGGTAAGCCCGGACCGCATGCACTGGCCATCCCTGCTGGATACACATTGCCGTCCAATAGTCAGATCCATGTGCGCCCCCCTGCCCCTGAATTGGCACCACAGGCTGGCCATGCCTATTCCCTGCCTGAACTGATTGATATTGCGCAGTCGGCCAATCCTGAAACCAGACGTGCCTGGAACCTTGCGCGCGATGCTGCTCTGGCTGTGGGAATTACGAAAAGTGCTTACTTGCCCCGCCTGACTGCGACAGTTGTAGGCGGATACAATCATAGCCGTAATGACGGTGCGAACCCTTCGGTTAGCAATGCGGGCATTGCTGAAGATGCAATCAACTCGGGCTTGAGTGGGTTAAACAGTGCTTTGGGCGGTGTTCGCAACAGCAGGTCGGGCGCTGGCGAAATCCAGACCCTGGGTATGGAATGGCTGCTGTTCGACTTCGGCAAACGTGAGGCCGTTATTGCCGCCACAAAGCAGGCACAGATTGCAACCAATGTGCTCTTCACTGCGGCACATCAGAAAATAATCTATGGGGTGACAACGGCCTATTACACCCATGCTGCAGCGCAAAGCCGTGTCGTATTGCTGCGTAAGGCGCGGGACAATGCACGCTTCGTGGAAGCGGCCGCAGTCGCAAAGCTACATCAGGGGCAAGGCACCATAGTGGATGTCACGCAGGCTCGGCAGGCTACGGCACAGACTGAACTGCGACTTGTACAGGCAGAGGGCGACGAACAGAATACGGCCCTTGAACTTCTGAATGCCATTGGTATCTCTCCGACTACGAAACTTGAGACACTCGATATTTCTGGCCGCCAGCTTGGGCTGGACGATATTCGTCTGACTGACGCATTCGTCCAACAGGCTGTTTCACGCAGGCCGGACGTTCTTGCAGCATACGCAAATGCGAAGGCGGCAAAAAGCAGGGTTCGCGCAGCGAAAAGCGAATTCCTGCCCAAGATCTTCATGACCGGAAACGTGGCTTACACGACGGGGCGTCTGGCGCTCTCATCCGTGCCGGGAGTGGGAAGTGAGGCTCCCCCAACCCTTAACTTATCGAGTAATGCCTTCAGCAGTTTGATCCTTGGTGGGATTACTGTCCCCATCTTCGACGGGGGAACCAGAGCAGCGTTACTCAAGCAGGCTCAGGATCAGTCGGACAGTGCAAATGCGACATTGCAGCAAACAGTCGACAGTTCGGTGAAGCAGATTGTAGTCGCAGAAAATGCGCTCCGTACAAGCCTGAGTGCCTATACCGCATCAGCAAAACTGGAGACGGCAGCGATGACGAGTTTTGAGGCATCCTCGGCCGCATATCGTAGTGGCGTAGGCTCCATGACGCAGACAAGTATCGCGCAGAATGCTTATCTGGATGCAACACTTGCTCATTCGGATGCTTATTATGCCGCTTTGATCGCTGCTGCTGGACTTGCCTTTGGGACGGGCTCCCTTAACCAGAATGAGGGGCCATCACTCCCGAGTGCCATGTAGTGCTCTGAAATCCAAAAATTCTAAGGTCATGACAATGAATGATTGTCCGAAGCTGATTTGTTTTTATGGAGCCGGTGCCGGAAAGCTGGGTAAGCAGCTTGAGAAAGCGTAAACCATTTTTCATCTATTTCGTCTGAAATAGAAGTTACCTTTTTAAAAGACTTATCAAAAAATAATTTACTTAGATTTTTGACATAAGCCACGGGTCGCGTAGCTGTCCAAACAGGGCTATGCGCAATCTTTCCTCCTCAATGAAACAGATTTTCAGTGAACCTTACTCATGTCTGGTGACCTGGACTGAGAACATGGCGGTGTTCTTGATTGAGTCCTTAATCAGTCAATGTCGCACTAAACCGAATCATAATTTTTCAATGCAATCGCTATTTTTCGGTTTGCCCTTAATCTGAGCAGAAAATAAAATTTATAGCCAAAAGATAATGAATAGCTTCTGTGCGGTAT
>NZ_JBDOBO010000014.1:0-59445 GCF_047723935.1 Gluconobacter sp. | reverse complement strand
AACTACCGGCTCTGACCCGGTCAGCCCTGGTTCGAATCCAGGTCTCCCAGCCAACAAATTTCTTAAAATCTACCGCAAAAAAGAGACTTCCCCTCCAGGGGGGAATTAGTCTATGAGGACCCGCCAACGGCCGGCTGGGCCTCTTGGCCCCCGGTTCAGACTTCAAGCGTCCCACGACGCATGACCAACGGGGGCCAGCGGGCATGACATCCTCTTCCTGCACAACTGATTTTAACGCACGCATACGTGAAGCACTTGCGTTCGACGATGTTCTCGTCGAACCGGCTGAATCGTCCGTGCTTCCGGCCCAGACATCCACCCGCACACGCCTGACGCGCACCATTGAGCTGAACATCCCTTTGATGTCCTCCGCCATGGACACGGTCACGGAAGACGGAATGGCCATTGCCATGGCCCAACAGGGCGGCATGGGCGTCATTCACAAGAACCTCTCTATTGAAGAGCAGGCCGAGCAGGTTCGTCGCGTCAAGCGCTTCGAATCTGGCATGGTGGTGAACCCCGTCACCGTTGGCCCGGACCAGACACTGGCTGAAGTCAACGCCATCATGGCTCGCCACGGTGTCTCTGGCCTGCCGGTTGTGGAAGAGGGAACCGGCATCCTGGTTGGCATCCTGACCAATCGTGACGTCCGCTTCACCACGGACCTGAACACCCGCGTCCGTGATCTGATGACGAAGGACAACCTTGTCACGGTTCTGAATGGCGCTGCTCCTGAAGAAGCTCGCGCTCTGCTGCATCGTCACCGCATCGAAAAGCTGCTGGTCGTTGATGAGGGAGGTCGCTGTATCGGCCTCATCACCGTCAAGGACATGGACAAGGCGACGACACATCCTCTGGCCATCAAGGACGCGCAGGGACGCCTCCGGTGCGCCGCAGCAGTGGGCGTAGGAGAAGATGGCCTGAACCGTGCTGCCGCCCTCGTGGAAGCCGGCGTGGACGTTATTGTCGTTGATACCGCTCACGGTCACTCCCACGGCGTTCTGAGCACCGTCCGGACACTGAAGGAGCGTCACCCAGGTCTTCAGGTCATCGCAGGTAACGTCGCGACCCCACAGGCAGCACGCGCACTTATTGAAGCTGGCGCAGACTGCATCAAGGTTGGTATTGGCCCGGGGTCCATCTGCACAACCCGCGTTGTTGCAGGCGTCGGTGTTCCGCAGTTCTCCGCCGTCATGGAAACGGCAGCAGCCTGTCATGAGCTTGATGTTCCGGCCATCGCAGATGGCGGCATCCGGACATCCGGTGACATTGTAAAGGCCATTGGTGCCGGTGCTGACGTCGTGATGGTCGGCTCTCTTCTGGCTGGCACGGACGAGAGCCCAGGCGAGACGTTCCTGTATCAGGGCCGCTCCTACAAGTCGTATCGTGGGATGGGGTCTCTTGGAGCTATGGCTCGGGGCTCTGCTGATCGGTACTTCCAGGCGGAAGTACGAGATACGCTGAAGCTCGTTCCTGAAGGCATCGAGGGGCAGGTTCCTTACAAGGGTGGCATGGCGCCAGTCGTGCACCAGCTTGTTGGGGGCCTAAAAGCTGGCATGGGCTACACCGGATCAGCCACGGTTTCGGAACTTCAGGTGCGCACCATGTTCCGTCGCATCACAAATGCGGGCCTTCGTGAAAGCCATGTCCATGACGTGACAATCACGCGTGAAGCCCCGAACTATCGCCGGGACTGACATTTCCTGTGCATTGGCCTCTCGCTTTGAGAGGCCAAACCGGCTACGGGGGCGATATGACCCCCGCAGCTCGCCTTTCCGGCGCCATTGATCTGCTTTGTGCGATCCAGAATGCGCCCCGCCGTCCCGCAGACGCTACCGCCAACGCCTTTTTCCGTGAACGCCGTTATATAGGCGGCGGAGACCGGCGCGCCATCTCCACGCTTGCCTGGGATGTGCTGCGTAGCTGGCGTCGACTACACTGGCACCTGGAAGGCAGTCAGGGCGAAATTTCTCCACGCCTGCTATGTGCTGCATCCATGCTGCTAACCGGCACGACGATGGATCAGGTTCGCATGTTATTCAGTGGCGAGCGTTATGCTCAAAAGCCTCTGACGCCGCGTGAAGATGTGAACCTTAAGCATCTGGAAGGAAAAGAACTTTCTACCCAGAAGCAACCTGTAGCAGTCCGCCTCGAATATCCGGATTGGATTGAGCCAGCCCTGCGCGAAACGTTCGGATCCCGAATGGCTGACGAAATGGAAGCCATGCTCGGAACCCCGACTTTGGATCTTCGCGTGAACCTCCTGAAGGGCACTCGCGAGGACGGTCTGCGTGCGCTGAAGAACGAGGGACTAAACGCCGTCCCAACCAAGCTGTCGCCGTGGGGATTGCGCCTTGATGGCCGTCAGCCGGTTACGGCAGCACAGGCTTTCAAAGACGGGCTAGTAGAAATTCAGGACGAAGGTTCCCAACTCGTTGTCGCCGCTGCTGGCGCCAAACCGGAACACCGCGTTCTGGATTACTGCGCCGGCGCTGGCGGCAAGACTCTTGCCCTTGCCATGACCATGGAAAACAAGGGCCATATTGTTGCCTGTGACGTTCATGAGAAGCGCCTTGAAGGGGCTGTCAAACGTCTGCGTCGGGCAGGGGTGCATAATGTTGAACGGCACCTGCTCACCACAGGCGACAAATGGGCCAAGCGTCGTGCCGCAAGCTTCGATCGCGTTCTGGTGGATGCACCCTGTTCTGGCACAGGCACATGGCGCCGCAACCCGGATGCACGACTGCGACTGACACCTGAAGACATCCAGGAACTTGTTATCAAACAGTCCGAAATCCTTGATCGTGCAGCATCTTTGGTAAAGCCAGGTGGCCGCATGATCTATGCGACATGCTCGCTACTGGCCAATGAGAATGGTCAGCAGATTGATGCCTTCCTGAAGCGTCGGACAGATTTTGTTCGTGTGGCTACGGAAGACCTTCCCGATCTTCTCCCAGCCGAACTCCGCGAAAAGGCTCAGTTTTCCCTGACGCCCCTTCGTGATGGAACGGATGGCTTCTTTGCCTGCGTCATGCAGCGGGTTGAACAGAAGGGTGAGACGGCACAGGAAGAAGCTCCCTCCACATAACAAGCGCATCCACATACCCTTGCTCAGGGTGGTTGAACGCACCAGGTAGCGTTCCAACCACCCTGAAACCAAGATGCTTCCAAAGCGCAATCGCTCGCAGATTGGTGCTGACGACAAAGTTGAACTGCATCGCCCTGTATCCGAGTGCCTGAGCCTCTTTCAGGGCATATGTTCCCATTTGCGTTCCCGCACCATATCCCGGCGCTGCGACAAAACCAGCATTGGCGACATGCTGTCCACTGCCTTTCTGATTGTCCTGCACATAGAATGTGCCCACAATCTGGCCTGTCTTTGTCTCGGCAACATACACACGATGCTCGACGGCCATCCAGTACGCCAAGGCCTGCCGACGGCCCCACGTTCGCGGCAAAGCGTACGTTTCCCCAGCCTTGAGAACAGGTGCCAGCAAGCGCCAGATACCCTCCCGATCCAGGGACTGTGCCGGACGAATGGTCAGGATCGTTTCAACCATCGAATAACACTCTCAAAATCACGCAGTTAGGCCCAACACATTATCCGGGTTATGATACGGTTTCCAAAATCAGCACGGGACCGACGCGCTCTTACACATGCAGTATGATATTTTCATCGGCATCGCCTCGACCTTCGGGGCCGGAATGCTGGCCCAGTGGGTTGCCTGGCGGTTTCGCCTTCCCGCAATCGTGCTCTTGTTCACCATTGGGCTTCTTTTCGGCCCGGGGCTGGGCATTGTGCACCCCTCAGAGACGATGGGCTGGGTCTTCAGACCACTGGTTTCCCTCCTGGTCGCTATTGTCGTTTTTGAAGGCGGCATGGCTTTGGACATCCGGCAGCTCCGTGAGGCTGGGGAAGGTGTCGCACGCCTAACGATGCTGGCCTTGCCCATCAACTGGGTTCTGGGATCACTTGCAGCCCATTACGTTGCCCACCTTGAATGGGGCACGTCGATGCTGTTTGGCGCCATCATTGTTGTGACAGGCCCAACGGTGGTGCTTCCACTTTTGCGTAGCGCCAAGCTCCAGCCTCGTGTCGCAGCGTTCTTACGATGGGAAGCCATCGTTAACGATCCGCTGGGAGCGATTCTCGCGGCTGTGGTTCTGCAGCTCATGCTTCTGCACGTTGACCTGCATACCGGCGTCTTTTTTACCCACACCCTTCCTGATCTGCTCGCTGCTGCAACTGAGTCGATTTCGGCAGGCATTCTTCCAGCGTATCTGATCCGTTATCTCTTCACTCGCGACATGATGCCGGAAATTCTCAAAACGCCGGTGCTCATCTCAATGGCACTGCTGATCTTCACGGCCTGCAATCTGGAAATGGAGGGCGCTGGCCTGGTCGCGGTCACTATTTTTGGTATGGCCCTGACCAACCTTCACATTCCAGGCGTCGCAGAACTGAGGCGCATCAAGGAATCGATGGTGGTCCTCGTCGTGTCGGTACTGTTCATCCTGCTGACAGCAGATCTTCATCGCGACGTTCTCAAGCATCTTTCCATTCCCATTCTGATGCTCACGCTCGTCGTACTGTTCGTCGTGCGTCCGGTTGGAATTTTCTTTTCTACCCTGTGCACCAGTATGCCCTGGAAGGAACGCCTCTTCGTCGGGTGGATTGCTCCCCGAGGGATCGTCGCGGCAGCCGTGGCAGGCGCTGCTGGTATTCGCCTGAAAGAAACGGGCTACCAGTCGGCTGACCTCATTATGCCAGCGGTCTTCGCCGTCATTGCTGTCACCATGATTCTTCATGGCTTTTCGCTTCGCCCAATCGCGCGTGCCCTCAAGCTCACGCTCTCGAACGATCCGGCGATTGCCATTCTGGGGGCGAGCAAATGGTCTATCGACTTGGCAGCCTGCCTCCACCGGGAAAACATACCTATTCTTCTCGTAGACAATCGGTCCAGTGCGCTGATGGCAGCCGCACAACTCGACATTCCGGTTCTAAGAACTGAGTTACTGTCCCAGCACGGGCAGGAAGCACTGGAAGAACGACCAGCAGACTACCTGATCGCAACGACCGGAGACGGCATCTATAACGGAATGATTTGCGGACATCTTGCGCCAGCCATGGGCCGGGAGCGGGTGTTCCAGATCAGCCCGGGTGTCGCCCGACTGGATTTTTATCATGGGCTTTCCCGTGACTCCCGAGGAAAGGTTCTGGGAGAACCTGCCTGGAATTACACCCTGTTCGATACCCTGTTCGAGCAAGGCTGGCGCTTCGTATCCCGTGCAGCCAATGAGGCCAATGCGGCAGGGTTTGGAACGGACGACAATCGCCTCGATATCCTTGTCAGCAGACGCTCTGCCATTCTCATTCGTTCGGCAGAAGATCCGACTGTCATCACCCCGATGCCTGGGGACCTGATGATCTCGATGGTACCGCCGACTGACACTCCACACACAGAGGAAGAGGCAGCTTAAGGCGCTTCCACCATGATAGCCGTCAGACCCTGTTCCAGCACATAACGCAGGTCCTTTTCCTGCAATGCAATACAGCCTTCCGTCACACCGCTGACGGGAGGCAGATGCAGGAAAATTGCAGACCCACGTCCCGACTCGATGGTGACGTCATTCCACCCCATCACAATGCAGAGATCATAGACATGATCATCCCGGCACATTTTCTCACATGACGCAGGGTGAGGAAGTGTCACCGGACGGTTATAATCCGGGTGCGATCCGTCATCGCACCAACCATCCGAAGCAGCAATCGGCTCGATAGGTAAACCCGCGCCGGAAACAGGCTTTTCCACACGATCTGCGCGATACAGGATACGGCGGAGGGGTAGTTCACCTACAGGGGTCGCGTGATCGCCTTCACGCTTGTCAAGGCGAATACCACCAGCCCCGATCAAAGCCGGAATGATTACATTACGAAAGTGAAGAAAAGCGCGGCCCTCAGTGATTCTCAAAATAGCTTTAGTCATGTTGCTGTTCCCTTTCGGATAAGTATTTGTCATATCTCAGATGGCAAGTGTGCTGCTGGCCCTGCGGTGCAGGATAGGCAGAATTGGATGCGTGGCCTATTAACGCGAACACATGCGGATGTGACGTTTTCCGCCTAGATAAAACGAGACAGGTATTATGGCAGGTCCCCGGCCCATCCTCGTGGTAGATGATGACGATACGCTACGAAGCCTGCTGACAGAGCAACTCCAGCACGGTGGCGAACTTGAGGCTGTGGAAGCAGTCTCCGTGGCAACAGCAAGAGAGCTCCTTAAGAAGCCTGGTGCCCGTTACGACGCCATGCTGCTGGACATCACCCTTCCAGACGGAGACGGCCGCGACTTCTGTGCGGAGCTTCGTCGCGAAGGCGTTCGGATGCCGATCATTATTCTGACCGGTTCAGACGATGAAAGCGATGTTGTCCGCGGGCTTGATGCAGGAGCAAACGACTATGTCGCAAAGCCATTCCGTATCGGGGAACTGCTGGCGCGGCTTCGGGCACAGCTCCGGATCTTTGAAAACAGCGAAGATGCCGTTTTTGAAATCGGTCCTTACGCGTTTCGTCCATCGGCCAAACTTCTGGTTGAGACGGCCCGTAATCGCCGCATTCGCCTGACGGAAAAAGAAGCTGCGATTCTCAAGTATCTTTACCGGGCCGGTCAGCGCCCCGTCGCCCGTCAGGTGCTTCTGAACGAAGTCTGGGGTTACAACGCTGCAGTCACGACCCATACGCTTGAGACGCATATCTATCGTCTTCGCCAGAAAATCGAGCCAGACCCCACCAAGACGTCCCTGCTGATCACTGAGGGTGGTGGATATCGTCTTGACCCGGAAGGCCGCACTGTTGCTACGGCCGAATCACTGACAGCCTGATACTCAGGCCCTGCCGGTCAGGCTGGATCGAAATCCAGCACGACCGGCACGTGATCTGAAGGGCTGTCCCAATCGCGAACATCCCGCAGAACACGAATATTCCGAAGGCCAGGCATCAGATCTGGCGTAAGCCAGACATGATCTAAGCGCCTTCCACGATCTGACTTCTTCCAGTCCTTATTCCGGTAGGACCACCATGTGTACAATTTGGTGGGCTCAGGCGTAATCCGCCTCATGGCGTCCTCAAACCCTGTCGCCATCCACATATTCAGTCGCTCGGTCTCCGGCGGAGTATGGCTGACGATTTTGAGAAGCTGACGATGGCTCCAGACATCATGCTCCAACGGAGCGATGTTGAGATCTCCAACCACAATGCTGCGCACTGGTGGGCTATCCGTGAACCATTTCGCGGCTTCTTCTACAAACGCGAGTTTGTGAGCAAATTTTTCGTTTTCTGCCGGATCCGGGATATCGCCACCCGCAGGGACATAGAAATCATGCAGCCTCACTGGCCCGCCAGGTGTCTGAATCGATGCCGCGATGTGCCGACAATCGCTCCGGCTGCACCAGTCAGGCGTATTCGCAACTGAGTCGAGGGGTAAGCGGGACAGGATCGCAACCCCGTTATATCCCTTCATTCCTCGATAAAGCTGATGCGGAAAGCCAAGCTCCACAAGAGCTTCGGCCGGGAAGAGCGGATCGGGAACTTTCGTCTCCTGAAGGCAGACGATGTCCGGATTTTCCTCCTCAACGAGCTTCTTCAGCAGCGGCAGACGAAGCCGGAGGGAGTTGATGTTCCATGTAATCAGACGCATCACCATTGGATCGTCTGAATTGAGCGCTTTGACAAGCACCTCTTGCGTCAGACCCGCTCACACCCGATCTAGGACGGATCATGACTGAACTGCACGACACGCTTCTGACTTTCGATACCCATATCGACATTCCATGGCCCGATCAGGCGGATGCCTGGTCTCTACACACGGACCGAAAAGTCGATGTAAAAAAATGCGATCAGGGCAAACTCCGCTCTGTCTGCCTTGCCGCTTATATTCCGCAGGGACCACGCGATGAAGCAGGACACGAAGAGGCCTGGCACCGTGTTCAGGCGATGCTCAAGGTCATCAACGCCCTCGGCGGACATCAGGACGGACTGACCGCAAATGTCTGCCGAACAGCAGAGGATGTCCGCTCAGCATTCCGGGCAGGAGCGCTCGCTATTGTTCCCGCCATTGAAAATGGCCATGCGCTTGGTGGTGTACCGTCCCGGATCGGCCAACTGGCCGCAGAGTATGGCGTCCGATACCTGACCCTGACCCATAATGGCCACAACGCTCTCGCTGATGCAGCTATCCCCAGAAAAGACCTGAATGATGTCCCGGAACTTCATGGGGGATTGTCTGAACTGGGCCGCGAGACCATTTGCGAGATGAATCGCCATGGTGTGCTGGTGGATGTGTCACACACGGCAAAATCCACCATGATGCAGGCGTCAGAACTTTCCACCACGCCGGTATTCGCCAGCCACTCCTGCGTCAGAAGTCTCTGCGATCATCCTCGCAACCTCGACGACGAGCAGCTTGATCGTTTGAAAGAAACCGACGGTCTGATCCAGATCACCGCCATGGGGTCTTTTCTGCGCAAAGGCGGTGGAGGAACCGTGGAGGATCTGGCGCGCCATGTTGCTTATGTCGCAGAGCGCATAGGTGTACGGCACGTCGGCGTCTCATCCGATTTCGACGGCGGCGGCGGCATACCGGGCTGGCAGGATGCCACACAAACTCCTGCCGTAACTGAGGCCTTGCGTAATGTGGGCTTCGGGGCGGATGAACTGGCTGCTATCTGGGGTGGTAATATGCTTCGCCTGATGGAAAAAGCCGAACAAGCATCAATTTCAGCCTGAAAAAGCACGTTCGTTCAGCAAAAAAGTTCTCTCTAATGGGAACAGAACGGGACCATTGAGACTTAATGCGGAGTGCACTCATCCACTATGCTTTGGAAAGTCGTCATGTCCCGTTCAACAGGAGCCTCAAACTGAAAATTTTTCTGCCCCATGACGGAACGGAAAATATTTCCCATTATTATCAATATCTTACGTTTACTGATTAAAAATTAGGCAATCTGATGGCAAGGCCGGGAAACCTTGGCCTTCATGATTCTGTCATGGAGCAACCCACAGACTTGTCCACAGGATCAGTGGATGACTGAAGAACTGGCATGACTGACCCCACGCCCACAGAGACAGAAACCTCAATGACGCCTGAAGAAGCTCCTGTTCCCGTTGTAAGAAAGCAGGGCGTCGAGGCCATTCGGGATGCTTTGAAAACCATTCCCTACAGCCCTGGCGTGTATCGCATGCTCAGCGAAAAAGGGGAGGTTCTGTATGTGGGCAAGGCGTTAAGCCTCAAGAAACGCGTTTCTTCCTATACGCGTATAGCCCAGTTGCCGGAACGTCTGCGCCGCATGGTGTCCATGACGGTCTCGATGGAGATTGTCATTACCCGGACGGAAGCTGACGCTCTTCTGCTGGAAGCGAATTACATCAAGCGCATGAAGCCGCGCTTCAATATCCTGCTGCGGGATGACAAGAGCTATCCGTGGCTAATGCTGACTGAAAATCATGAATTTCCTCAGCTCACCAAACAGCGCGGAAAGCCCGTCAAAGGCGCGACCTACTGGGGGCCATTTGCTTCAGCCTGGGCCGTGAACCAGACGTTAAACCTTGTACAGAAAACTTTCCTCCTCCGATCATGCTCCGATGCGGTTCTCAAGAGCCGAACACGACCCTGCCTGCTGTTTCAGATCAAACGCTGCTCGGCCCCTTGTGTGGATCGTATTTCCAAAGAAAATTACAGCGAGCTGGTCGTGCAGGCGCGGCAGTTTCTCTCGGGTAAGAATACTGAGTTGCAGCAGGAGCTTGCCGTTGAAATGGAACGGGCATCCGCAGCCATGGAATATGAGCGGGCTGCTGCCATTCGGGATCGTATCCGCGGATTTTCCAGCATCCAGAACTCAGGGACCATCAATCCGACGTCGATTCAGGATGCAGACATCGTAGCAATCTGGCAGGACGCGGGGCAGACCTGCATTCAGGTCTTTTTCATTCGCGGCAGCCGTAATAACGGAAACCGGGCCTTCTATCCTGTTCACGCAGAAGAAGAGACCCCGGCTGACGTGCTGTCTGCCTTCCTCCTTCAGTTTTACGACAACAAGCCTCCACCACCAGTGATTCTGGTGAATCAGGAAATTTCGGAACAGAAGCTCGTCGAGGAAGCTCTCAGCATCAAGAGAGAGCAGAAGGTGGAAATAGCCTGCCCTCAACGCGGTGAGAAGAAGAGCGTCGTCGACCATGCCGCCCTGAACGCACGGGAAGCTCTGGAGCGAAAACTTGCGGAGAATACGGGTCAGCGCAAACTTCTGGAAGGCGTGGCAAAGGTTTTCAATCTGCCTGAAACGCCTCAGCGGATCGAAACATACGATAACTCACACATCATGGGTCAGGCGCCTTATGGCGTCATGGTCGTGGGTGGCCCAGAAGGCTTCGAAAAACGCTCTTATCGGAAATATGCCATTAAAGGCCCAGTTACTCCAGGCGATGATTTCGGAATGATGCGGGAGGTCATGGAGCGCCGGTTTGGGAAAAACAGAGAGGACGGGGACAGGCCTGAGGACTGGCCCGATCTGCTGCTGATCGATGGTGGACTGGGCCAGTTCAACGCTGTTCGCAATGTCTTGGCAGACCTTGGGGTTACGGGAATTCCCATTGTGGCGATTGCCAAAGGCCCGGATCGTGATGCTGGCCGCGAATGGTTTTTCACTGAAACACAGTCACCGTTCCAACTCCCACCGAGAGATCCGGTTCTCTACTATCTTCAACGCCTGAGAGATGAAGCCCATCGTTTTGCCATTACGACACACAGGGCAGGGCGCTCCAAAGGGCTTCGGAAATCCGAACTGGATGATGTTCCGGGAATCGGAGGTGCCCGAAAGAAGGCACTTCTGAATCACTTCGGGTCAGCCAAGACCGTAAGACAGGCCAGTCTCGAAGAGCTTGAAACTGCACCGGGAATCAGTTCGGGAACGGCCAGAGCCATCTACGGGCACTTCCATCCAGAATGGCTACGGACACAGAGCTAACAATTCCGTGAGGTCTCCCTTTGAACACCGGCTTGGCATAAAAAATACACACATTCAGAGCGGATTGGCGCATACCGGAGACGGATAAACTGTTCTAGACTGCTTTGTGATGCTGACTGATCTGCCAAACGTCCTGACTCTGCTCCGTATTGCGGCCATTCCTGTTCTGGTTGCTTTGCTGGCGCTGCATTCCGCACTCGGTAACGTTGCGGCCTGCGTTGTGTATACGGCTGCCTGCATTACGGATTATCTGGATGGTGCCCTGGCACGTCGGTGGCAGATGCTCTCCGAGTTGGGGCGGATGATGGACCCGATTGCTGACAAGCTCCTTGTTGGCGCACTTCTGCTCGCACTGGCAGGCCTGACAGTACTCCCAGTATATTCCCTCTACGCGGCCATCATCATTATGCTGCGCGAAATTCTTGTTAGTGGCCTACGTGAATACATGGCCTCCCAGCGCGCAACACTTCCATCCACTCGGCTCGCGAAATGGAAGACCGGCATTCAGATGGTCGCGATCGGTTTTCTGATCGGGGGAGACAAAGCTGCAGTCACACTGCATATCTCATTCCTGCCCGCCACACTGACCGGTGGTATTCTGCTCTGGATTTCAGTTATCCCAACAGTTCTGAGCGGGTGGGGTTATCTCACTGCCGGGCTCACCCGAATGATGGCTTCTCAGCCGCGCAAGTCTTCAAAGATCGTCTCCTGATCTGGACTAGCCGTGATTATTATTGCAGTTATCGGCTCGTCATCTGGCGCTTTTAATTTATGACAGCTAGAGTTCAGGGATCGACCTTATGGGAGTACACAATGCGTAAGGCCGCTCTACTGGCATTACCTCTGGCCCTGAGCGGCTGTGCGGGCATGGGTAAGTTTTTCAATGACACCGCGCTGTGGTCGGGAAGTAACCCTAATGCTCCCCATGGCGATAGTGAGAACCTTCGCAGAGCACGCGGTGAATTCGTAGCGGCTGCACCAATCCTGCCAGAAGGTGGGAATATTTGGCCTGGCTCACCTCAGCCTCTGCCAACCCTTAAAGACGTGGTAAACCCTGACAGCGTATTTAATAAGGCTCTCGGCGATCCAGCCACGTATTTTGGTGGCGCCACACTCGACAAGAATTTCATGGGCGGCATCGCCGGTGCCGGTGCTCTTGGCGTATCTGGGCCGCAGATGAAGTCAGGCGATACCATGTCCGTCGGTGAGAAGATCGACGCAATGCGGGGCGTTTCGGAAGATCGCAGTCACTTTATTCCTACGCTTCCGACGAGCGTTCCGGATAATGCTGGTCGCTTCCTGAACAAAAACCCCGACAAAACAATCATCATCCCGAATGGGGACGGAACGAGCACTCTGATCGCTCCTGACGGTAAAGTCCGCGTCGTGCGCGGCGTACCGTCAGTTCCTAATAAATAGTACTTTGGAATTATCTGCCTTGCCGAAACTTTAATCCGGCAAGGCAGTGTTTTCCTAGTACTGCCTGAACAGTGCGACCAAACGCCCCTGTATGCGCACACGCGCAGCAGGCAGAATGCGTGTCTCGTATTCCCGATTAGCTGCTTCCAGCGCAATCGTAGAGCCACGACGACGCAGTTTCTTGAGCGTCACTTCCTGATCATCAATCAGCGCAACAACGATCTGACCATTATCCGCCACTTCGCCGCGACGGATGATGGCAACATCACCGTCCAAAATGCCAGCTTCAATCATGGAATCACCCGCGACTGTGAGAGCATAATGCTCTCCAGTGCCGAGCAGGGACGATGGCACCTGAATCTGTGCGCTATCATCCTGCAAGGCCTCAATAGGGAGGCCGGCAGCAATGCGTCCATAAAGTGGAAGCTGAACGCTTGTGTTTTCAACGGGAGAGCGAGGCGCCTCGGAAAATGTCCCGGGAAGATCCTGACGACCACCCTCAACAACTGTTGGAACGAAAGGCGCCGGATTAGCTACGGCATCCACAGCAGGGGCCTCAAGCCCCATATGCGGCAAACGCAGAACTTCAAGTGCTCTTGCGCGATGGTGATGCCGTCGCAGAAAGCCACGCTCTTCAAGGGCGGAGATGAGGCGATGAATTCCTGACTTGGAACGAAGTTCGAGGGCGTCCTTCATTTCATCAAAGGAAGGGGAATAGCCCGTCCGCCGAAGATGTTCGTCAATGTATAGCAAAAGCTGGTGCTGCTTACGCGTCAGCATACAGGCGCTCCCATGCGCCTCGGTGGAGGCAAAATCTGAAGATTGAGACACTGCATAAACTTATGCGACGCTCTTTTGTTCCTTATAGGTTCCCGTTCGTCCACCTGCAAGAACATCTACCAGGCATCAACAAAGCTTTTATCTGGCTAAAAACCTTGGTTTTTGCGGAAAAATGCACCTTATCCTTGGATTTTCTTCAGAAAGCCTTGACCTAGGACATACAAATCAGCATGTTGCGCCGAACTAGATCAACCTGCTGCTTTGGCACTTGCGAGCGGCATCAGGACGGCGCAAGCCCGAGGGTATCATGGGAAAAAGCAACGTTATTCAGATCCGTCTCGTCTCGTCGGCTGACACCGGCTACTTCTACGTCACGAAGAAGAACGCACGTTCTGCTACGGGCAAGATGGAAGTCCGTAAGTATGACCCGGTTGCCCGCAAGCACGTGACCTTCCGCGAAGCCAAGATCAAGTAAGATCTCGCGGATCATACGACTTTAAAAAAGGCGGCCTTCGGGTCGCCTTTTTTATTGGCTCAGTTTCTGGCAAACAAAACTTCACCAAACATAAAAAAAGAGCCTGAAGCGGCTCTTAGAAAAGTTTATCGTGTGGTCCGTAGGGGATAACAATATCGCCGTTCCGCGTCAGATTAAGCATGGCACGTGAACGCTCGTCCAGAATGTCGGCATCAAGAGCCTTCTCTTTGAGCGCAAGCACGCGACGATGCCACACCGCCTGCTCATCTTTCGCATCCTGTTGCGCCTGGATGGCCTGCTGCTGAAGCACAAGCTGATCCTGGTAGGCACGGATACCATGAGCGCCGTGAAGCGCATTCCACCCGAAATATGCTGTCAGGGACAGAAAGAGCACAGGAGGAGCGACCGCACGGATGGCACGTTTGATAAGTCTGACGGGTCTCACGCGGGGTAACAGGCTCCCTTGGCTTGAAAACTTCCCAACAATCTAACTCAGAGAGAGGCTGCGAAACAATCACTGTTGTTCAAGACAGTAGATTATTTTAACGCGCATATAAAACCGGCCTCCTAAATGGAGGCCGGCGTTCGTTGATCAGGCGGACTTCAGAATGCTGCGACCCGCATAACGGGCTGCGCTTCCAAGCTGCTGCTCAATACGGATCAGTTGGTTGTACTTAGCCGTACGGTCAGAGCGGGAGAGGGAACCCGTCTTGATTTGACCACAGTTCGTAGCAACAGCAAGATCAGCAATGACGGCGTCTTCAGTCTCACCAGAACGATGGCTCATAACGCAGGTGTAGCCAGCCTTGTGGGCTGTCTCGACTGCTTCCAGCGTCTCCGTCAGTGTGCCGATCTGATTGACCTTCACGAGCAGGGAGTTCGCTGTCTTGGCCTTGATGCCGCGACGAAGGCGCTCAGGATTGGTCACGAACAGATCATCACCAACGAGTTGGAGACGATCACCCAGGCGCGAGGTCAACTCAGCCCAGCCTTCCCAGTCGTCCTCAGCCAGACCATCTTCGATGGAGACAATCGGATACTTCTTGGCAAGATCTTCGAGGTAGGAGATCATGCCTGAAGAGTCGAACTCCTTGCCTTCACCCTTAAGATTGTAGCGGCCGTTGCTGTAGAACTCGGTCGCTGCACAATCGAGGGCGAAGGTCACGTCATCACCAGGGCGATACCCGGCAGCCTCAACGGACTTCGTAATGAAGCTCAGAGCTTCATCAGCAGACTTCAGACCCGGAGCAAACCCACCTTCGTCACCAACATTGGTGTTGTGACCAGCAGCGGACAGGCCCTTCTTGAGAGCTGCGAAGATTTCAGACCCCATGCGCACGGCATCAGCTAGCGTCGGCGCACCAACTGGCTGAATCATGAACTCCTGAATGTCGATCGGGTTATCCGCGTGTTCGCCACCATTCACGATGTTCATCATGGGAACCGGAAGCGTGTGCGCGAAAACGCCACCGACATAGCGATAGAGCGGCAGTTCCAGCTCTTCGGCCGTCGCTTTGGCCACCGCAAGGGAAACACCAAGGATGGCGTTTGCGCCAATGCGGGACTTGTTCGGCGTACCATCCAGTTCGATCATCGCGTTGTCGATGGCGATCTGGTCTTCAGACTCTGCACCCTGCAGCACTTCAAGGATTTCGTCTTCAACAAAACCACAGGCCTTCAGAACACCTTTGCCGTTGTAACGGGACTTGTCCCCGTCACGCAGCTCAACAGCTTCGTGGGCGCCAGTAGAAGCACCAGAGGGAACGGCGGCGCGACCGCGGGCACCAGACGACAGCTCAACCTCAACCTCAACGGTCGGGTTACCACGGCTGTCCAGGATCTCGCGGGCGGTGATATCAACAATGGCGCTCAATGGAAGCTCTCCTGGATATGCGTGAACCGGGGGTGGCTCATAACCGTTCGGAACGGATCACCGTTTCGTCTCAAAATCAGAACATAAGGTCAATCGACGACATGCGTCTTCCTTTCCTCGCCCTGATCCTCGGTTTGGCAGGACTTATACCTTTCCTGACCCTTGGTGGGTGGATTTTCCTCGCAGGACTTTTTTCTCCACTCCCGCATCTAACCGTTATTCTTCTGGCCTATGGGGCATGCATCCTGTCTTTTCTCGGCGCAGTCCACTGGGGCCTCGCCATGGAGCGGCCAGATATCATCACAGTTCAGGGAACGGCAGATCGTGACCGCCAGAGACTCCTCCTGGGTGTCTGCCCTGCGCTCTGGGCATGGCTTTCCCTCTGCGTCGGACTGCTTGGAGGACTGCGCGCCGGATACCTGCTTGAGGTTATCGGTTTTCTGACAACGTTTGCTGTAGAACGAATGGCCTGGAAGAATGGCGCGCTGCCACCGGGGTACATGCCCCTAAGAGGCGTTCTCACGGTGGGGGCTGTCATAAGTCTCCTCATGGCAGCCCTGGCACCGTTACAGAATTATACGCTGTAGGATTTGGCCAAAGCGTCAAACGCCTTAAGGCGGGTCAACAAGGCCCGCATTTCTGAAAGCGGCACCATTGTTGGACCGTCACTCGGAGCATGATCCGGGTCCTGGTGTGTCTCAATGAAAACTGCCGCAACACCGATAGACAAGGCAGCGCGGGCGAGGGGTTCAACAAACTCCCTCTGGCCGCCTGTGGAGGCCCCTAGGCCACCCGGTTGCTGCACAGAGTGAGTGGCATCGAAAACAACCGGATAGCCCGTCTGAGCCATAATTGGCAGGCCGCGCATATCACTGACGAGCGTGTTGTAACCAAAGCTCGTGCCACGATCACAGAGCATGATTCGCTCGTTACCGGTTAAAGCCAGCTTAGCCGCGACATTTGCCATATCCCAAGGCGCCAGAAACTGACCCTTCTTGACATTGATGGCACGACCCGTTTCACCGGCAGCAAGCAACAGGTCAGTTTGCCGACACAGGAAAGCAGGGATCTGAAGCACGTCCACCGCTTCCGCAGCGACAGCACATTGCTCGGCAGCGTGAACATCCGTCAGAACAGGAACGTCAAAGCGTTCACGGATAGAAGCCAGAATATCCAGCCCCATCTCCATGCCTACACCGCGAGCTGCATTCACGGAACTACGGTTCGCCTTGTCATAACTGCTCTTGTAGATCAGCCCGATATCCAGCTCTCGACATAACGTGGAGAGAGCATCTGCCATCTCCACGGCATGATCTCGGGATTCAATCTGGCACGGCCCTGCAATCAGCGTGAAGGGCCGGTCCTGACCAATCTCGAGCTTTCCAATCTGGAAGCTCACTTGCTTTCAGCCCGCTTGCGAGCTGCCCCGATAAATCCGGCGAAAAGCGGATGCGGATCAAACGGCTTGGACAGCAGTTCCGGATGATATTGCACGCCAATGAACCAGGGATGATCCGGGTATTCCACCACTTCCGGAAGAACGCCGTCCGGAGACATTCCAGAGAAACGCAGACCCGTCTTTTCCAGGCGATCCTTGTAGTGAAGGTTCACTTCCCAGCGATGACGGTGACGCTCCCGAATATCGGTCGTGCCATAGATCTCAGCGGCGCGTGATCCAGCAGCCAGCTTGGCCGGGAATGCACCGAGACGCATCGTGCCACCAAGATCACCGCCTTCACGGCGGCGCATCAGTTCATTGCCATTTGCCCATTCCGTCATGAGACCAACCAGCGGCTCACTTGTGGGGCCGAACTCGGTGGAAGACGCTTTCGTGAGGCCAGCAAGCGAACGGGCGCATTCAATCACGGCCATCTGCATGCCGAAGCAAATACCAAGGAACGGAATGCCGTTTTCACGAGCATAACGGACGGCTTGAATCTTGCCTTCTGCGCCACGCTCACCGAAACCGCCCGGAACCAGAATGGCATCTGCATCCTTTAGGCGCTCGGCAATATCACCTGACTTTTCGAACTCTTCCGATTCGATCCAGTCGAGTTTGACGCGCACATTGTTCGCGATACCGCCATGCAGCAGGGCTTCCGCCAGCGACTTGTAGCTATCCAGAAGCGCCGTGTACTTGCCGACGACAGCAACCTTGACCTCGCCCTCAGGCTCGCGAATCGCGTGGACGATCTTTTCCCAGCGCGTCAGGTCCGGCGAGCCTTCGAACGGCAGACCGAAGTAACGCAGAACTTCGCGATCCATGCCTTCATTATGGTACGAAATCGGGCACGCGTAGATCGTATCCACGTCCAGCGCTGCGATCACCGCTTCCGAACGGACGTTACAGAAGTTCGCAATCTTGCGGCGTTCATTTTCCGGAATCGGACGATCCGAACGGCACAGCAGAACCTGTGGCTGAATGCCGACATTCTGCAGTTCCTTGACGGAATGCTGCGTCGGTTTCGTCTTCAACTCACCGGCTGAGGGTATGTAAGGCAGCAGCGTCAAATGAACGCACATGGTCTGGCTGTGCCCCAGATCATTGCGAAGCTGACGAATGGCTTCAAGGAAAGGAAGGCTCTCAATATCGCCAACCGTTCCGCCAATTTCCACCAGAACGAAATCATATTCTTCCGTCCCAGCCACCACGACATCCTTGATGGCGTCCGTGATGTGCGGGATGACCTGAACGGTTCCGCCCAGATAGTCACCGCGACGTTCGCGGGCGATGACATCGGAATAGATGCGACCTGTTGTGGTGTTGTCTGCACGGCGGGCATGGACGCCCGTAAAGCGCTCATAATGACCAAGGTCGAGGTCGGTTTCGGCCCCGTCGTCAGTAATGAACACCTCACCGTGCTGATACGGGCTCATCGTGCCCGGATCCACGTTCAGGTAAGGGTCCAGCTTACGCATGCGGACCTTGTAACCGCGTGCCTGGAGGAGAGCAGCAAGAGCCGCAGAAGCGATGCCCTTGCCGAGAGAAGATACCACACCGCCGGTGATGAATACGAAGCGCGTCATGGGCGCTCCTCATACACCGAAGGTGGGGGCGAGGGGAAGCGTCGAGATGCTTCCCGATTCAGTTAGTGAGCAGGCGTCTCGGCAGGAGCCGGAGCAGGAGGGGTTGCAGGCGCAACAGGAGCCGTCGTCGCTGCAGCCGGGGCAGGCGGATCTGCAAGGATATCATGGCCGCCGACACCCGAGGAAGCACCGCGGTTCAGAAGGGCCAGAACGAGGCAGAGCAGCATGAAAACGCCAGCAAGCACAGATGTCGCACGCGTCAGCAGCGTTGCCGTGCCGCGGCCAGTCATGAAGGAGCCCATGCCCTGGCTGCTACCGATGCCGAGGCCGCCGCCTTCACTGCGCTGGATCAGGATCGTACCGATCAGGGCCAGTGTGACCAGCAGATTGATGACAAGCAGAAAAGTGGTCATGAACGATAGGGTCCGGACAATGGTTGGGAGGAGAGACGGAGCGATGCCGCTTCGGCAATGCGCAGGAAGCTTCTGGCCTCCAGGCTGGCACTACCAACCAGCACTCCGCCAAGCACCCCGATGGAAAGAATAGTCGGCGCCTGGGCCGGTGTTACGGAGCCGCCATACAGGATTGGCACGCGAATGTCATCCATCTTGAGACGGGACTGCAACAGACCACGCAACAAAAGCAGCGTCCGTTCAAGCTCTTCCCGGGATGGAGTGACGCCACTCCCAATCGCCCAGACAGGCTCATACGCCAGCACGCCATTGAAATTATCGGTCAAGGAACCGTCAATCTGACTGGCCAGAACAGTTGCAGCACGACCATCCTGCCGCTCGGCCATTGTTTCCCCGATACAGACAACAGGAATCAGCCCGGCAGCTTCTGCCGCCTGCACCTTTTGCCTGATCAGGGCGTCGTTTTCACCATGGGCCTGCCGACGTTCCGAATGCCCCAGAAGAACATAACGCGCGCCTGTATCGGCGAGCATTTCAGCCGAAATATCACCTGTGTGAGCCCCGGAAACCGCAGTATGACAGTCCTGCGCTCCCAGCATTACGGATGCTCCTGCGCCCTCAAGTGCCTCAGCCACACGGTCCAGTTGCGTGAAGGGTGGGCAAATGACCATCCGTACATCGTCAGGCAGCGAACGCGCACCTTCGGCCACAGCTGTTGCAAGTTGCAGTGACGCCTCCCGCAAGCCATTCATCTTCCAGTTCCCGATGACGAGTTTCGGCGTTACATTCATGCTTCCTCCTGGGGGTGGCCTGTCAGCTTCTGGTCAAGCGCGGCTCACGACATTATGGTGCGGCAAGTTCTAGCGGGCCTTCCCCGTCCGCACCATCCCGCCATCCGGATCCGTCCTGACCCTATGATTACCACCCTACGCCATCTCCTTGTTGACTCCTGGGCCGGCCGTGCCGCCGCAATCCTGATTTTCCTGGCCTTCATCGGGTGGGGTGTAGGAGACGTCTATTCCAATATGGGGACGAGCAGTTCCAATACGATCGTCACGATCGGGAACAGAACGATCACGCCGGATGACCTTGCACGGGCACTCTCCGCACAGCTACCGGCGGCAGCCCAGCAGATGGGACTATCTGATCCTTCACATCTGCCAGACGGCACGAAGCAGCAGATTGCGCGTCAGGCTCTTCACAATCTCGTGATTCAGAACGAAGTGCAGCTTGCAGGCGAGCGTGCCGGCATGGTTGTGCCGGATGAGTTGATCAGGAAGGAAATTTTCGCGATCCCGGCTTTTCACAATGCAGCAGGTCAGTTTGATCGCAGCATGCTGAATGACCGACTGGCCCGCATTGGCATTACCGAAAAACGCCTGATCCAGATGATTCGCGAGGATATCATTTCCCGTGCTCTGCTTCAGGGGATGGGCGCTTCCGTTCAGGCACCAGTGTCCCTTCTGAACCGTCTGTTCGCCTTCGATGCAGATCAGCGCGTCATGGATGTTCTGCGCGTTCCGTTCACTTCAACAGCAGTGTCAGCGGCCCCAACCGACGAGCAGCTTCATCGCTATTACGACAATCATCCGCAGGATTTCCGCACCACGGAATATCGTCATGCCAAGATGGTCGTAATGACGGCGGACAGCGTCGCCAAGACGATCGAAGTTCCGGACGACGTTCTACACAAGCTGTATGATTTTCAGTCCCGCACGTACAACATGCCGGAAACACGCACGCTCCAGGTTCTGACGTTCCAGGACGAAAGCAAAGCCAATGCTGCGGCTACGGCATGGCGCAACACCAATGCGTGGGACGCGATCCAGAAGGCCTATCCGGATGCAGCGGCTGTCGCTCTTCCGCATGTCCGCGAGAGCGACATTCCGAACCCCGAACTCGCCAAGGCAGCTTTTGGAGCGCCCGCTAATCAGATCAGCGGTCCGACGAAAACGGCAGCAGGCTGGGTCGTATTCAACATCACGGATGTCGTCGCCCCTCATCAGACCACTTTCGAGCAGGCTAAGCCTGAACTTCGCGATCAGGTCCAGAAGCAGGAAGCTCCCGAAGCACTTCAGGCGCGCCTGAAGCAGTTTCAGGACGCGATTGCAGGCTCCACAACGCTTGAGAAAATTCCATCCAACCTTGGTGCGGTGCCAGCAGCTGGCTCGCTTGATTCCCATGGCCTGATGCAGGACGGAACCCCGGCACCAATCCCGGGCGACGCAGGCCTGCGCCAGTCCATCGTTCAGCATATCTTCTCTCAGAAGAAAGATGCCCAGCCAGTTGTTGTAAACGGCCCGGATGGATCTGCCTTTGCCGTTGTGGTGGACGAAGTCCATCCTGGAACACGCCGTCCGTTCGCTGATGTGCGGGATCAGATCGTTCAGGCATGGACAGCAGAACAGCAGCGTCATGCCGCTGACACACGCACCACGGCCCTGTTCACGGAAGCCAAGAAAAGCACACTGGCAAAGGCACTCGAAGGTCAGGCTGAAGCGTCCAGCCTTCGCAAGGATGTGACAATTTCACGCATCCACCCGGACCAGTCTCTTCCTCAGAATGTTCTTCGTGCAGCATTCGGCCTAAAGGTCGGCACGACAGGCATGTATGAAGGGCCGGATGCTTTCTGGATCGTCAACGTGACAGGACAGAAGCCGGGGACAGAAGCAGACTCTGCATCTCTGCAAAAAGAGCTGTCGGCCCAGTATGTTCAGGCTCTTCAGGCTGATATCCCTGCTGCCCTGAATGCCAGCCTTGAAAAAACAGTGCCCGTGTCGCACCTGAACACCAATCTCTTCAATCAGGTCGTGGCGTCCACGTCACCGGGGAACGCAGGCGGAGCGCAGTGATGAGCATCGTTCACAGCATTGAAGCCGCAGACCTTCTAACGCCCGTCTCAGCCTACCTCCGATTGTCACGCCTCTCTGATGATCCGTATCGGATGCTTCTGGAGAGTGTGGAGGGGGGAGCCGCGCGTGGTCGATATTCCGTGATTGCACTTCTGCCTGATCTGGTCTGGAAGTGCCGTAACGGTGAAGCGGTTCTGGATGGGACGCCCTTGGAGGGCAACCCGCTGGAGACCCTGAAGGACATTATCGACCAGAGCCAGATGACGCTGCCGGTCGATATGCCTCCCATGATCGGCGGGGTCTTTGGCGTTCTGGGATACGACATGGTGCGGCAGATGGAATTTCTGCCAAATGCCCCCATCAACGATCTGGACCTGCCGGAAGGGATCATGATCCGTCCGCAGCTCTTCGCGGTCTTTGACTCCGTGCGTGATGAGCTGACCCTTGCAGTGCCGATCCGGGGCTCAATGACGGAAGCAGAAGGTCATGCGCTTCTGGATCGTGCGCGTGAAGCACTGGCTGCCCCGCTTGAAAATGCCAGCGAGACACTTCCAGCAGGAAGTGAGTTGGCACCGCCGTCATGCAATATGACGCAGGAGCAGTTTGAAGCGAACGTCCGCAAGGCACAGGATTACATCGCGGCTGGAGATGCCTTCCAGATTGTCCCGAGCCAGCGGTTTACGACACCGTTCCCACTTTCACCGCTTGCCCTCTATCGCAGCCTGCGCCGCGTCAATCCGGCACCGTTCCTGTTCCTGATGGAGCTGGAAGATTACGCGCTGGTCGGATCTTCCCCTGAAATTCTTGTTCGTTTGAGGGAAGGGGAAGTCACGGTTCGTCCGCTAGCCGGGACACGTCCTCGTGGAACGGATCGGGAGCATGATCTGGCACTCGAGAGAGAACTGCTCGCCGATAAAAAAGAGCTAGCTGAACATCTGATGCTCATTGATCTGGGCCGCAACGATGTCGGACGTGTTTCCGAACTTGGCACAGTAGAAGTGCCGGATCAGTTCGTAATCGAACGCTACAGCCATGTGATGCACATCTCTTCAACCGTCACAGGGCAGATCAAAGCAGGAAAAACGGCCATGGATGCCCTCGTCGCGGCATTCCCGGCAGGAACCCTGACCGGAGCACCAAAAATCCGCGCCATGCAGATCATTGATGAGCTGGAACCGACCCGTCGGGGGCCATACTCAGGATGCGTCGGATATTTCGGAGCAGACGGAGAAATGGATACCTGCATCGGGCTCCGTATGGCCGTTCTCAAAAACGGCCAGATGTATGTTCAGGCCGGCTGCGGTGTGGTCGCGGACAGCGATCCCAATTCCGAATTTCGTGAAACACAGGTCAAGGCGAGGGCTCTTTTCAGGGCGGCCGAAGTTGCTGTCTCCAACGCAGCAAAATCCTGAAACAATGTTGCATTTGACGTAACGAAACGTGAAGGCCATCCTGTTGCCATGATCCTGCTCATCGACAACTACGACAGCTTCACCTTCAACATCGTCCACCATCTGGGGGCGCTGGGTGTTGAATGTGATGTGAGACGAAATGACGCGCTGAGCGTGGACGAAGCACTTGCGCTCAACCCGTCTGCCATTGTGATTTCGCCAGGTCCTTGTGCACCAGACGGTGCGGGGATCTGCTGCGAGTTGATCCGAGCCGCGGCCGGAAAATTTCCCGTATTTGGCGTATGCCTTGGACATCAGGCCATCGGTCAGGTTTTTGGCGCCACTGTCGTTCGGGCACCAGTGCCGATGCACGGAAAGATCAGCCCTGTAAATCATGACGGGACGGGCGTCTTTGCAGGCTTACCGAACCCCGTAAACGTCGTGCGCTATCATAGCCTGACGCTCGATCCCGCGACCATTCCTCCCGAACTGATCGTCAACGCTTCTACGGAAGATGGCGTGATCATGGGCATCCGTCACCGGGACTACGACATTCACGGTGTGCAGTTTCACCCTGAAAGCATCGCATCCGTTGCGGGTCGTGAACTTCTTTCCAATTTTCTGACCATTGCCGGTATTCAGCACAAAGCTACTGAAGCGGCATGACAGGAAAGACAGATTTTGCAGCCGTTCTTCGCAAGGTTGCTGATGGCAAATCTCTGGCATCCCACGAAGCTGATGCTGCATTTTCCGCCATCATGGCCGGCTCTGTAGACGCTCCTTTACTCGCCGCATTTCTGACAGCTCTCAAAGTTCGCGGTGAAACAGAAGCGGAGCTGACAGGCGCAGTTCAGGCCGTCCGACGGTATATGACGACCTTGCCTGACGTGCCTGATAACACCTTGGATGTCTGCGGAACGGGCGGAGATGGGCTAGGGACGCTCAATGTCTCCACTGCGGTTGCATTCGTTCTGGCAGGCCTCGGCGTTCCTGTGGCCAAACATGGCAACCGGGCACTTTCATCTCGCTCCGGCGCCACGGATGTACTGGAAGTTCTGGGAATTCCACCCACCGATGACCTGACACTTCAGTCCCGTCGGCTACATGAAAACAATCTGGCTTTTCTGGCGGCACCTTTACATCACCCCGCGATGCGTCATGCGGCTCCCGTGCGAAAGGCTCTCGGCTTCAGAACTCTCTTCAATCTGCTTGGCCCCCTCTGCAATCCTGCACAGGTTCATCGCCAGCTTATCGGTGTTTTTGATGCCCGGTGGTGCGAACCTGTCGTCCGGACTTTGGCCAATCTTGGCAGTACGCATGTCTGGGCTCTTCACGGAACCACAGATGAGGGCGGCAGCGATGAACTGACGCTGGCAGGCCCAGCTCAGATTGTCTGCCTTGAAGGTGCAAAAGTTCTCTCCCTTTCATTCGAGCCAGAGATGGCGGGAATGGTCAGAGCGCCAATCTCTGCCGTTCGCGGCGGAAACGCTCAAGAGAACGCCGTCGCACTGCGCGCACTCCTCAATGGCGCTCCAGGCCCATATCGTGATACTGTACTTCTGAATGCTGCAGCTGCCCTGCATGTGGCAGGCCGAGGCAACGTCGTGCAGAACGGCACAATTGACGCACAGGCTTTTCGTAACAATGTAGCTCTGGCAGCAAGTGCCATCGACGATGGCTCCGCGCGCGCAGCTCTGGACAGAGCGGCCATGACAAATTCCACCCTTATAAAAACAAACGCAGGACTATCATGACCTTCATGCATCAGCGACCCGCGATGACCTATGCACCTGAAGGGGTAGAGCAGTTTCCTGACCCGGAAGTTCCGGAGACGACCACGCCACCCATCAAGGATCCCGCCGTCGAGACAACCGATCGCAGCGACGTTCTTGCTCGCATCTGCGCCCGCACACGGGTGGACGTAGAACAGCGTTCACAGATCATGTCTCTCAAGGAGATCACGCTGCGCGCGCGTGAAGTCACGGCGCCGACAAGAGGCTTCGGTCAGGCCCTTCAACACCTGACAGCAGACCGACAGGTGGGCCTGATTGCTGAAATTAAAAAGGCATCTCCCTCTGCTGGCGTGCTCCGTCCAAACTTCAATCCGGTCGAAATTGCTCTGTCGTATCAGGCTGCTGGTGCGACCTGCCTGTCCGTTCTGACGGAAGGATCATGCTTCCACGGCAGCACAGATGATATCCGTGCCGT
This sequence comes from Gluconobacter sp., assembly GCF_047723935.1. Classification (NCBI taxonomy): domain Bacteria; kingdom Pseudomonadati; phylum Pseudomonadota; class Alphaproteobacteria; order Acetobacterales; family Acetobacteraceae; genus Gluconobacter; species Gluconobacter sp. Next base: position 33,991 of record NZ_JBDOBO010000014.1, on the reverse strand, counting down.
TCGCGAGGCCTGCAGCCTTCCAATCCTGCGCAAGGACTTCATTCTTGATCCGTGGCAGGTTCATGAGAGCCGCCTGATTGGTGCGGATTGCATTCTGTTGATCATGGCGGCCCTGACGGAAACGCAGGCGTCTGAACTTATCGGTATTGCTCGCGGCCTGGACATGGACGTTCTGGTTGAAGTGCATGATGCTGACGAACTGAACAGGGCTCTGGCTCTCGACACATCCTTGATTGGTATCAACAATCGCAATCTTCGCACCTTGAAGACCGACATTCAGACCACTTTGGATCTGGCTCCCATGGTTCCACCTGATCGTCTTGTCGTGTCCGAAAGTGGTATCAAGACACAGGATGATCTGCTCAAGGTTGGGGAGGTCGGCGCAAGCGCCGTGCTCGTCGGGGAAAGTCTTCTCCGTGAAGAGGACCCAGGCAAGGCGGCACGTCGTCTTCTAGGCTTTGTCTGATACTTCCATGCTGAGGGCAAAATACTGCTTGCCCTCAGCACTCTAATTTTCATGCGAGCTCACGCCCTCCTGCTTTTCCTTTCGGAGATGTAACTGGGACCACTCTGGCCTTCCGGGTCGAGTGACGGTAAGAGCTTCCCCAGATTTGTGCATTTGCAGGAGACCTGCCATGGGCGAGACAACGTCCGCTTCCCACCGGAGCAATGGTCCGGCCCTTTCGCCGGAGACAATGAAGCAAGCCTACAAGGACATGCTTCTTGTCCGACGTTTTGAGGAAAAAGCCGGGCAGCTCTACGGAATGGGGCTCATCGGCGGCTTCTGCCATCTTTATATTGGCCAGGAAGCCGTTGTTGTCGGCATCGGCCTGAACATGAAGCAGGGCGACAAGTCCATCACGTCATACCGCGATCATGGTCAGATGCTGGTGGCAGGGATGACGCCCCGCGGCGTAATGGCAGAGCTGACGGGACGTTCAGGCGGGTATTCACGCGGGAAGGGCGGCTCCATGCACATGTTCTCCCGCGAAAAAGAGTTCTATGGCGGTCATGGCATCGTCGGAGCACAGGTGGCTCTGGGGACCGGTCTGGCTTTCGCCAACATGTATCGTGGCACAGACGAGGTCTCCATCGTTTATTTCGGTGAAGGCGCATCGGCGCAGGGACAGGTTTACGAGAGCTTCAATCTCGCCGCTCTGCATAAGCTCCCCTGCATTTATGTGATCGAGAACAACCGGTACGGCATGGGCACATCCATCGAGCGCGCTTCTGCGTCCAAGGATCTGTCTCGCAATGCGGAGCCTTGGGGCATCCCGAGCCGCAAGGTTGACGGCATGGACGTATTCGCCGTGCATCAGGCTGCACAGGAAGCCATGGAGCATTGCCGCGCAGGCAAGGGGCCATTCCTGCTGGAAATGGAAACCTACCGTTACCGCGGGCACTCCATGTCCGATCCGGCAAAGTACCGCGACCGTGCCGAAGTTGAAGAGATGCGTCGGACACGTGATCCGATTGAAACCCTGAAGGCCGAGATGCTGCGTAATGGCATTGAAGAAAGCACCTTCAAGGACATTGAAGTCGAAGTGAAAGCCGTCGTGGCGGACGCTGTTGAATTTGCACAGACCTGTCCGGAGCCGGACCCGTCCGAACTCTGGACTGATATTTTGGTGGAGGCCTGATTTCCATGGCATCTCTGATTCTGATGCCGGCCCTGTCGCCGACCATGACCGAAGGTACAATCGCACGCTGGCTTCGTCAGCCTGGCGATGCGGTAAAGTCTGGCGATGTGATTGCCGAAATTGAGACCGACAAGGCCACGATGGAAGTCGAAGCTGTTGAAGACGGTGTGTTTGGCAAGGTGCTGGTTCCTGAGGGCAGCGAAAGCGTTGCCGTCAACACACCTATTGCCGTCCTGCTTGAAGATGGTGAGGATGCTACGGCCGCAGAGAACGTAACACGTTCTGCTGATCCGACTGCGGGTGCCCCAATCGCAATTGAGACTCCGTCTGCTCCCGCGATTATTGAGGCTCCGGCAATCAAGCAGGCAGATGCGGAAAAGGACTGGGGCGAGACGAAAAACATCACAGTCCGTGAAGCTCTTCGCGATGCAATGGCTGCAGAACTTCGGCGTGATGAAGACGTATTCCTGATGGGCGAGGAAGTCGCCCAATATCAGGGCGCTTACAAGATCAGTCAGGGCCTGCTGGACGAATTTGGTGAAAAGCGTGTGATCGACATGCCCATCACCGAGCATGGTTTCACCGGCATGGCAGTTGGCGCAGCCCTGACGGGACTAAAACCGATCGTTGAGTTCATGACTATGAACTTTTCGCTACAAGCCATTGATCATATTATTAATTCTGCTGCCAAGACACTTTATATGTCTGGCGGTCAGATGGGTTGTCCAATCGTCTTCCGTGGCCCGAATGGTGCCGCGGCTCGTGTTGGCGCACAGCACTCCCAGTGCTTTGCAAGCTGGTATGCCCACATTCCGGGCCTGAAGGTTGTGGCTCCCTGGTCTGCGGCTGACGCGAAAGGTCTGCTACGCGCCGCTATCCGCGACCCGAACCCGGTTGTCGTGTTGGAAAACGAGATCCTGTACGGCCAGAAATTCCCATGCCCCATGGATGACGACTTCATCCTGCCGATCGGGAAAGCCAAGATCGAGCGCGAAGGCAAGGATGTGACGCTAGTAGCGTTCTCCATCATGGTGGGTGTTGCGCTTGATGCTGCCGCCAAGCTCGCGGAAGAGGGCATTGAGGCGGAAGTCATTAACCTTCGTACGCTACGTCCGCTGGACACCGAGACCATCATCAAGAGCGTCAAAAAGACGAACCGGATTGTTTCCGTCGAAGAGGGCTGGCCGGTCGCGGGTATTGGCGCGGAAATCTGCACTGTCGCTGTTGAGCAGGCGTTCGACTGGCTAGATGCCCCGCCAGCCCGCGTCTGCGGACTTGACCTGCCGCTGCCTTACGCATCCAATCTTGAAAAACTGGCACTTCCGAAACCCGAATGGGTTGTGGAAGCAGTCCGCAAGCAGTTCGGGGACTGACCGACAATGGCAACTGATATCCTGATGCCGGCCCTGTCGCCGACAATGACCGAGGGTAAACTGGCTCGCTGGCTCAAGAATGAAGGCGATAAGGTTTCAGCCGGTGATGTGATCGCTGAAATCGAGACCGACAAGGCCACGATGGAAGTCGAAGCTGTGGACGAGGGCATACTCGGCCGCATTCTTGTTCAAGAAGGCGTGGAGGGCGTTGCGGTCAATACGCCCATCGCAATTCTGGTTGAGGAAGGCGAAGACGTACCGGCTGCGTCTTCTGGACAGACACCTGCTATCGCCGCTTCGGTCGCTGAGCCTGTTGCTGCTGCAAGTGCACCTGCGCCAAGCGCCAAAGCCGCCCCCCCAAAGGAGAGCAGTGAGCGTATTTTTGTCTCTCCACTGGCCAAGCGTATGGCTAAAGAGCGCGGCATCGCTCTTGGAACCCTGAACGGAACCGGACCGAATGGCCGCATTCTGAAAAGGGACGTTGAGAAGGGCGGTAACGCTGCTCCAGCCGCTGCGAAATCTGTACCTGCGGCACCGATCGCCGTTGAGGGCGATATCACGCGCGTTCCGAACTCCACGATGCGCAAGGTCATTGCGCGACGCCTGACGGAATCAAAGACGCAGGTCCCGCATTTCTATGTATCAGTGGACATCGAGCTTGATGCTCTGCTCGCACTTCGCTCCAAACTAAATGCGACCGCCGAAGAGAACAGCTTCAAGCTCTCGGTCAATGATATGATGATTAAAGCTGTCGGGCTGGCACTGAAAAAGGTACCGGGTCTGAACGTTCAGTTCACGGATTCCGAGACGCTGCATTTCGAGAATGTGGACATTTCAATGGCTGTCTCCATCCCGGAAGGCTTGATCACGCCGATCATCCGCAATGCGGACCAGAAGTCCCTGCGTGAGATCAGCCGTGAAGCCAAGGATCTTGCCAAGCGTGCGCGTGCGGGAAAACTGAAGCCTGAAGAGTTTCAGGGTGGCACGTTCTCCATCTCGAATATGGGAATGTTTGGCGTCCGGGATTTTGCTGCGATCATCAACCCGCCGCAGGCCGGAATTCTGGCCATTGCGTCAGGAGAGAAACGTGCCGTGGTTCGAGGAGACCAGCTTGCAATTGCAACTGTCATGACCGCGACACTTTCTGTTGATCATCGTGCCGTTGATGGCGCGCTTGGGGCACAGTGGCTAAATGCCCTGCGCGATATCGTACAGAACCCTTACACTCTGGTGGTCTGATCCATGTCCGATACTTTCGATCTGATCGTTGTTGGTGGCGGTCCTGGCGGATACGTTGCAGCGCTTCGAGCCAGCCAGCTTGGCATGAGCGTTGCCATCGTGGAGAGCACGCATTTTGGTGGTGTCTGCCTCAACTGGGGCTGCATCCCTACAAAGGCGCTTTTGCGTTCCTCCGAAATTCACCATCTTTTGCATGATCTGAATACGTTCGGCTTCTCGGCCGAGAACGTATCCTTCGATCTACCCAAGATTGTGGCCCGATCCCGTGGCATTGCCCGCCGCATGGGCGGGGGTATTGCCCATCTGCTCAAGAAGGCCAAGGTCACGACCTTTGACGGTCGTGCCAAACTGGCTGGCCGGGCAGGCGAAGCACACAAGATTTCCATCACCAAGGATGGTGCCGAAGTGGCGATCATTAAGTCGCCCAACGTCATTCTGGCTACTGGTGCACGCGGCCGTCAGCTTCCGGGTCTGGAGACAGATGGCAAGCTGATCTGGGGTGCGCGTGAAGCCATGACCCCGACCGAACTGCCGAAGCGTCTGCTGGTCATCGGTTCTGGTGCCATTGGTATCGAATTTGCGTCCTTCTATCGCAACATGGGTAGTGAAGTAACGATTGCCGAAGTGGCGGACCGTATTCTGATCGCCGAAGATCCGGAAATTAGTGCCGCAGCCCGCAAGGCCTTCGAAAAGCAAGGGATGAAAATCATCACTGGCGCGAAGGTGGGCCCACTTCAAAAGGGTGAAAACGAGGTTTCCACCACCATTGAAAGCGCCTCTGGTACGGTTGATCTGACTGTGGACCGCGTGATCTGCGCTGTCGGCATTGTTGGAAACGTTGAGGATCTGGGCCTCGAGGGGACCAAGGTTCAGGTTGATCGCACCCATATCGTCACGGATGGCTTCTGCCGTACGGCAGAGCCAGGCATTTACGCGATCGGTGACGTCGCAGGCGCGCCTTGGCTGGCTCATAAGGCAAGCCACGAGGGCATCCTCTGCGTTGAAAAAATTGCCGGTCGGTCACCGCAACCTTTGCATGCTCTGAACATTCCGGGCTGCACCTATTCCCGTCCTCAGATCGCGTCTGTTGGTCTGAGCGAGGAGAAAGCCGTCGCATCTGGTCACAAGGTTCGTGTTGGGCGCTTCCCATTCATTGCCAACGGGAAAGCCGTGGCTATGGGTGAAACGGAAGGCATGGTCAAGACCGTGTTTGATGCCACAACCGGGGAGCTTCTGGGTGCTCACATGATCGGCGCAGAAGTCACGGAAATGATTCAGGGCTATGTCATTGCCCGGACAGGTGAACTGACGGAAGCAGAACTGATTGAAACGGTTTTCCCGCATCCGACAATTTCCGAGACGATGCATGAAGCGACTCTGGCGGCCTTCGACGGTCCGCTCCATATCTGAGCAGCATGTCCCAGCGCATCACCATAGATCACCGTGAGATGTCCGCTCTCCGTCATCCGGAGAAAGCACATCGTCCTGACAACCCGATCCAGCGTAAACCGTCCTGGATTCGGGTAAAGGCGCCCAACCATCCCGTGTACCACGAGACACGGGCGCTGATGCGAGAGGCCAATCTGGTTACGGTCTGCGAGGAAGCAGCCTGTCCGAATATCGGGGAATGCTGGTCCCAGCGTCATGCGACCATGATGATCATGGGCGAAATCTGCACGCGGGCCTGCTCTTTCTGCAACGTGACAACTGGCCTCCCAAAAGCCTTGGACACAGACGAACCGCGCCGGGTTGCAGAAGCCGTGGCAAAGCTTGGTCTCAAGCATGTTGTCATCACATCAGTTGATCGTGATGACCTTGCGGATGGAGGCGCTCGTCATTTCGCGCACGTCATTCAGGCCATACGCTCAGCTTCACCAGGTACGACAATCGAAATTCTGACGCCTGATTTTCTTCGGAAACCAGGCGCACTTGAGATTGTGGTGGAGGCACGGCCTGACGTTTTCAATCACAATATCGAGACCGTGCCTCGTCTCTATCCCACAATCCGGCCAGGTGCGCGATACTATCAGTCATTGCGTCTGCTGGACGGTGTAAAGAGGCTCGATCCATCCATTTTCACCAAGTCTGGCCTGATGCTTGGCCTTGGTGAGGAGAAGATGGAAGTATGGCAGGTCATGGATGATTTCAGGGTTGCTGACGTCGATTTTCTGACGTTGGGCCAGTATCTTCAGCCGAGCGTAAAGCATGCATCGGTCGAAAAGTTTGTTACCCCGGAAGAATTTGACGGCTATGCTGCGGCTGCCCGTTCCAAAGGATTTCTCCAGGTCAGTGCAAGCCCTCTGACACGATCCTCCTATCATGCGGACAGTGACTTCGCGAAGCTGCAGGCCGCGCGAAACAGCCGTCTGAAAGAAAGTCCCTGATGCCGACACATGCCGAGCAACGGTTGATTGCCTACACGCCGGAGCAACTTTTTGATCTGGTCGCAGATGTGGAGAAATATCCGCAGTTTCTGCCATGGTGTGTCAAAGCGACTATCAAATCCAAGACGGAGCATGAACTGGTTGCGGACCTGACGATTGGGTTCGGTCCGTTTCGTGAAACCTTTACCAGTCGCGTGACACTGGAATGCCCGTCACGCATCCGGGTTCGCTATGAAAAAGGGCCTTTTCGGTACCTGAACAACGTCTGGACATTCACACCAGACCCTCGTGGCTGTCTGGTAGACTTCTTTGTGGACTTTGAATTCCGTTCCCGTCTCCTACAGAACGCGATGGGAGTTGTTTTCAATGAAGGCGTTCGCCTGATGGTCTCAGCCTTCATCAAGCGTGCCCGCGATATCTATGGAGTACAGGCTGCGCAGAACCGCACCCCGCAGCCTGGACTTTCCTGAGTACAGGAAAGAATTCGTAATACGTCATGAACCATTTGGCGCATGAGGCGTTCTCAGCCTCAAGCACCGAATGGTGTCATGAAAGGATTACGCAATGAAGAAATTTACCTTCGGCGCATTTGCCTTCTCGGCTTTGATTGCTGCTGCTTCCCCGGCTATGGCCGCACACCATGCGCATCACCATGGCAAGAAGGCTGCCGCCCACGCTCAAAAGTCTGACGAAGCTTCTGCAACGGACGCTCTTAACGCTCGTTCACTGCAGCAGGCTCAAACGCCGGTCCAGGCACAGGCACCAGCAGCTCCACTTCCTGTTGCAACGGCTCCAACGTCTGCTGTTGTTCCTACGGCCCCGCCGGTTCCAGCCGTACCGCCGGCAGCGTCAACCATGCCAGCAACGGCGCCTACTGACGGTCAATAAGTTCTCAGTCGGTACACCCGTTGGAAAAGCCCTTACCAGATCGGTAAGGGCTTTTTTTGTTTACACCTTCAGGACCATTTCCAGAGCATGTCTAACCGTTGCATTTCTGACAGCGGCGCGGTCTCCGGAAAAAATATGTCGCTCTGAGATTGCCTTTCCTGGAAAAACAGCTAACCCGAAACAAACCGTTCCCACAGGCTTATCAGCACTTCCACCGTCTGGCCCCGCTATTCCTGTTACGGATACCGCCACGGTCGCATCCGCAGCATGGCACAGTGCGCCTTCTGCCATGGCTCGTGCCGTCTCTTCACTGACTGCACCGTATCGAACAAGAGTGTCTACCGGAACGCCAGCAGCGCTGCTTTTCAGGGCGTTAGAATAGGTCACAAAGCCGCCTTCAATCACGCTGGACGACCCTGCAATATCGGTGAGGGCCGCGCAAATCATCCCGCCCGTACAACTTTCCACAGTCACAAGGCGAAGGCTTCTTGCCGCCAGATGCGCGAGCACTTGTTCACAAAGTGATCGAAAATCAGTTGCCGACATTGGAAGCACTCACTCGATAAACCATCATGTTAGCTTCGATATTTTCGATGTACATTCGAGTTTCCCGATAAGGGAGACGTTCGATCCAATCTAGAATACCATCTTCAGATAAAGGATCGGCGGGTGGATTTGCTTTGAGCCACAGATCCACCCGATGCGGCCCAGCATTATAAGCAGCCAAGGCATAGGGAATGACGTTATCAAAGCGCGCAAGCAACTGGGATACGTAAGCATTCCCGACGGTCAGATTGGTCTGAGGATCCAAAAGTGCAGCTGCAGAAACATTAATGCCCCCAAGATGGGCGCGCCTCACCACATCGGTCGCAGCCCCGGGTAAAATCTGAAGCAGACCAATAGCGTGAGCCCCACTGATGGCAGCAGAATCGAACCCGCTTTCCTGCCTGATAACAGCTGGAAGCAAACCATCTGGAACAGTCGATGCTTCCGGCCATGGATTAGGGAACCCCTGCGGATAGAGGGCAACGCCTTTTCGTGACAAGGCATGAGCGGCAAAGACTTCAGCGGCAGGAACATTAAGACGTGAGCCAAGGTCTGCCACAGCCTTCTGGCCTTGCGGCGTCGGATTGGCGATCAGAAGAAGCAGCAGGAAGTCTTTAGCGTGTTCCTGGTCTCCTGACTGCATCAGGTCGGTGGCAGCCTCGACGAGATCCTGTCGCTGCAAGTCTCCTGATGCCACCGACGGAAGAGAGTGCAAGCTTTGCTGGAGCGCGCTATCAAATTCCTGAGACGTCGTCCCGGCTAAAATAAAAGACTGCTCCTTGGAGAGAACTGCCTGAGCAAGCTGGCCGTGGAACGTCGTGGGAAAATGTGTCGCATGCTCAAATGCGTCCTGCGCGTCTCTGGAGTGCCCTGCGGACTGGCGTGCGCGCGCAGTCCAGTACCAGCCTCGAGCCTGCATCGCGAGTGAAGAAGCCTGCTGGAGCGGCTTGAAAAACTCCTCCGCTTGGTCGGGAGTGTTCAAGAGCCGAAGAGCAATAAAGCCCGAGAGATTTTGCGCTTCCTGACGGTCGATTTCGGTGAGCGGCAGTGTTGTGTCCTGCGCTAGGGCATAAGCGTCCTGCACACGACCTGCGAGGAGCAGGGCGCGAGCCAGACTTGCTCTTTCACTGGACCATTCATGAGAAGGAGCCGCGGCTTGCAGGCGCGAACCCGTATCATTCCAGAGCGCCAAAGCCTCATCCAAGCGGTCTCCGCGCCGGAGAGCCCGCAGGCGATAACGGATTAAAATGGGATCTGTACGCTCCGTAGGAGATAGAGCATCAAATAAATTGTCAGCATCGGGGGAGACGGATCGTTCAGCGAGTCTCGCGCGCGCAAGAGCCTGACGTTCGGGCAGCAGGCGAGGGATCTGACGTCCCGCTGCCGAAAACTGGCCTTTGGCTTCGAGACGCTCATAACGCTGCCACTGATCATCCGCACTGAAGACAGTGGCATATCGCGTCAGAAGAGCACCTTCTTCCTGAGCGGTTCCCGCACCAGAGACCCAAAGCCTACGCGCTTCATTCACTGCATTGGGGAGATGGTCCTGACAGTTCAGGAAAGCCGAGACGAGGGTCAGGGGAAGAGACGGGCAGAGACGGTTTAACGCGTCAGGATCAGACGTATGCGTAAGGGCATTCTGATATCGCCACAGAATTTTGGCGCGCTGCGGCCAGACCGGGGTCTGCAGAAGAAAGGCAGCGTAGTCGTCCGCAGGTCGGTCCGTGGCTGAAGGCGCAACAAGTGAGAGCCACTGAGCCAGTCGGTCCTGAACCGAGGGTGTAGGGGGCAAAGGAGCTGCCGCCCCGAGAAACAGGGCAGCAGCCAGCAGAAGTGGTCGGTCAGTTCGGCAGCACAACATGATGCCAGATTTCTCCTCCGCCGCGGATGATGAGCTCAATCGCCACACCCAGCACGACAAGCAGACCACACCATGCGATCCAGCTATAACGGGCCAAAAGCCCGGCAATGAACGACGCGGCAACGCCCATCAGCAACACAGAGAATGCGAGACCGCCCATGAGAATCCATGGATGACCAATAGCAGCCCCTGCGACAGCGAGGACATTGTCCAGACTCATCGAAAGATCGGCAATGACAATCTTGAGAATGGCAGGCCCAAGCCGGGAAGGGGCGTCAACCTCGACATCCGCATCATTGTGTCGGAGCTCCCGATACATTTTCCAGCAGACCCAGAGCAGAAGACAGCCGCCTGCCAGCGTCAGGCCGACAACAGCCAGAAGACGGGCTGCGACCAGTGCCAACCCAATTCGCAGGACGGCCGCAAACGCCGTGCCGATCAGAATGGCCAGACGCCTCTGCCGCCCCTGAAGGCTACGAACCGCCATCCCGATGACAACGGCGTTGTCTCCCGCGAGCGTGATATCAATGAGGGTGACCTGTGCCAGCGCAAACAGGCCGTGAACGAAAGTATCAGGGAGCAAGGTTGTCATTCTTCCAAAAGGGGTCCGTGCAATATCCTCGTATTTGGTCTAAGCAGCCTCCGTAAAGCCCCACTCGCCTCCGGAGTTCTCATGGTTCCGCGTTATAGCCGCCCCCAGATGACCGCAATCTGGTCGCCCGCCAACCGTTACCGTATCTGGTTCGAAATTGAAGCCCTGGCCTGTGAAGCCATGGCGGAACAGGGCGCAATCCCTGCCGAATCAGCCAAAACGATCCGCGAAAAAGGGGATGCTGCAATGGCCGCATTCTCCGACGCTGATCTGGCCCGGATTGACGAGATCGAGGCAGAAACGCGCCATGACGTGATTGCGTTCCTGACATGGCTGGCAGAAAAAGTTGGCCCGGACAGCCGCTTCGTTCATCTCGGCATGACGTCTTCGGATGTGCTGGACACATGCCTGTCCGTTCAGCTGACACAGGCTTCGGACCTTCTTCTTGAAGATCTGGAGCGCGTTCTCGCGGCCCTCAAGACGCGCGCATGCGAGCACAAGCTGACCGTGACGATCGGCCGCAGCCACGCCATTCATGCGGAACCAACCAGCTTCGGCCTGAAGCTGGCTGGCCACTATGCAGAATTCGCGCGCAACAAAGAGCGTCTGCTTCAGGCCCGCAAAGAAATCGCTGTTTGTGCCATTTCCGGTGCGGTCGGCACTTATGCCCATATTGATCCGGCCGTTGAAGAATACGTTGCCGACAAGCTGGGACTTGTTGCCGAAAGCGTCTCCACGCAGGTCATCCCACGTGACCGCCACGCAGCATTTTTCTGCACACTGGGCGTGATTGCCAGCGGCATTGAACGTCTGGCTGTTGAAGTTCGCCACTTGCAGCGTTCGGAAGTGCGCGAAGCGGAAGAGTTCTTCCATAAGGGCCAGAAGGGTAGTTCCGCGATGCCGCACAAGCGGAATCCGGTGCTGTCCGAAAACCTGACAGGCCTCGCCCGCCTGATTCGCTCCCATGTTACGCCTGCACTGGAAAACGTTGCCCTCTGGCACGAACGTGACATCAGCCACTCGGCCGTGGAGCGGAACATCTGCCCTGACGCCACGATCGGGCTTGATTTCGCTCTGATGCGTTTGGCTGGCATGATGGAAAAGCTGATGGTCTATCCGGACCAGATGATCGCCAACATGGAAAGCCTTGGTGGCGTTGTTCATTCCGGCGAAGTGCTGCTGGTTCTGGCCCGCGCTGGCATTTCCCGCGAAGATGCCTACCGGATCGTCCAGCGCAACGCCATGGAGACATGGACGAAGCTGGGCCATCCTGACTTCCGCACGTTCCGCGAGAATCTTGAAGCAGATCCGGAAGTTGCCGGCCGTGTCAGTACGGAAGTTCTAGACCGGGCCTTCGATCCGGCGCAGCATCTCAGCCAGGTTGATCGCATCTTTAACCGCATTTTCGGTTAATCTGGACAAACGGGGGCGGGAATAGTTTTCCCGCACTCTCGCGGTTCCGGTTCCGCAATGCTATGGAACCGAAAAACCGTCGCTGGACCAGCCGTTTCCGCATCCCTGACAAACGGGACGGCGCAACGCAGTAAGGATTGCTCATGGCCCGCCGCCGCCAGCTCTATGAAGGCAAAGCCAAGGTTCTTTTCGAAGGGCCCGAGCCCGGAACGCTCGTGCAGTATTTCAAGGATGACGCTACCGCCGGAAACGGCGCCAAAAGTGGCGTGATCACAGGGAAGGGTGTCCTGAACAACCGCATCAGCGAATACCTGATGATGAAGTTGCACGACATCAACATTCCAACGCACTTCATTCGCCGTCTCAACATGCGTGAGCAGCTGATCCGTGAAGTCGAGATCATTCCACTCGAAGTGGTGGTCCGCAATGTTGCGGCGGGCTCGATTGCCAAGCGCCTTGGCATCCCTGAAGGGACCCGTCTGCCGCGCACGATCATCGAATATTACTACAAGAACGATACTCTCGGGGACCCGATGGTCTCTGAAGAACATATTGCCGCGTTCGACTGGGCCTCACCACAGGACCTGGACGACATGAATACGCTGGCTCTCAGGACCAATGATTTCCTGATGGGCATCTTCATGGGCGTTGGCATCACCCTTATTGATTTCAAGCTGGAATTCGGCCGTCTCTGGGAAGGCGAGGAGATGCGGATTATCGTCGCTGACGAAATCTCTCCCGATAACTGCCGCCTGTGGGACAGCAAGACCAGCGAGAAAATGGACAAGGACCGGTTCCGCAGGGACATGGGCCGCGTCGAAGAAGCTTATCAGGAAGTTGCACGGCGTCTCGGGATCCTGCCCGAAGCCAGTAATGGAGACCTCAAGGGTCCGGAGGCAGTATAATGAAAATCCGCGTTTTCGTTTCCCTGAAAGATGGTGTTCTTGACCCGCAGGGCAAAGCCGTCGGCCACGCTCTTGAGTCTCTGGGTTTCAAAGGTGTTGGTGAAGTCCGCGTTAACCGCGTGATCGAACTGGACGTTGCAGCGCAGGACAATGCTGCAGCTCTTGCGGAGGGTGAGGCCATGGCCCGCGCTCTTCTGGCTAACGAAGTCATTGAAGACTTTAGCGTCGAGGTGGCAGCATGAAGCTCTTCTCCGCTGCTCTTCTGGCTGTCGGTCTCGTGACCGTAGCCGCGGCTCCTGCTCATGCACAGCGCGTTTCCAAGGTCTCCGGAAAAGCTCTGGGCAACATGTGCTCGGCCAGCAAGTCCACCGCTCTCTGTGACGCGTATCTCGCAGGCGTCATGGACAGCGAAGTCTGGTCCAAGAAATATGACAGCTACGCCGATGACGCTGGCGCGCCTGTCGCGTTTTGTGTTCCGGTCAGCGAAACGACAACGCAGGTCCGCGGCAAGCTGATTTCCTGGCTGCACGCTCATAATGATGCGTTGACGCAGTCGGGCGGCAAGGCCGTTTACCGCGCCCTGCATGACGCTTACCCCTGCCATACGGCTCCGGAGGCTCAGAAATGAAGGCAGGTATCGTCGTATTTCCTGGCACGAACCGGGAGCGCGACATGGTGCACGCCCTGAAGCTGGTTTCCGGCCAGACCCCGAAGATGATCTGGCACCGGGACACATCCCTTGGTGATCTGGATCTCGTGGTTCTGCCAGGGGGCTTCAGCTTCGGGGATTATCTGCGCAGTGGTGCCATGGCTGCTCATTCTCCGATCATGCGCGAAGTCAAAGCTTTCGCTGAGAAGGGTGGCCATGTTCTCGGTGTCTGTAACGGTTTTCAGATCCTGACGGAAACGCATCTTCTACCAGGCGCACTGCTTCGCAACGCTGGCCTGCGCTTTCTGTCGCAGGACTGCCACCTGAAAGTTGAAAATGCCACGTCGGCATTCACGCAAGGATGGAAGAGCGGCGACATTTTCCGTGCACCGCTTGCGCATGGCGATGGCAACTACACGGCCTCACCTGAAACGCTTGAGCGTCTCGAAGGAGAGGGCCGGGTTGCATTCCGCTATTGTGCCGCTGATGGACAGGTCTCAGAAGGCAATCGCCACTCCAATCCTAACGGCAGCGCGCGCTCGATCGCTGGTATCCTGAGCGAAAATGGCCGTGTGTGTGGCCTGATGCCGCACCCTGAAAACCTGACTGACCCGGAAATCGGCGCGACTGATGGCGTGCCGCTCTTCAAAGGCTTGGTGGAGGCTCTCGTCGGATGAGTGTTACAATCGACGCCAAACTGGCCCAGTCTTTCGGCCTGACACCTGCGGAATATGACAAGCTCCTGAGCATCATGGGCCGCACGCCCAGCTTTACGGAGCTTGGCATTTTCTCGGTCATGTGGTCCGAGCACTGTTCTTACAAATCCTCCCGCATCCATCTCAAGACGCTGCCAACCAAGGCTCCATGGGTCATTCATGGGCCGGGCGAAAACGCGGGTGTTGTTGATATCGGCGAAGGTCTGGCTGCCGTCTTCAAGATGGAAAGCCACAACCATCCGTCTTTCATCGAGCCTTATCAGGGCGCAGCGACAGGCGTAGGTGGTATCTTGCGTGACGTGTTCACCATGGGGGCGCGTCCGGTCGCCAACCTGAATGCCCTGCGTTTCGGTGATCCGAAAACACCGGGAACGCGCCGTATTGTTGATGGTGTGGTTCGCGGCGTAGGTGGATACGGCAACTGCGTCGGCGTTCCGACGGTCGGCGGGGAAGTCAACTTCCACAAGGCCTATGACGGCAATCCGCTCGTCAACGCAATGACGGTCGGTGTTGCCAAGCAGGACAAGATCTTCCTTTCTGCTGCTGCAGGCATTGGAAATCCGGTTGTTTATGTTGGCTCCAAAACCGGTCGAGACGGTATTCATGGCGCTACCATGTCCTCCGCCGAGTTCGACGATGAGGCCGCCTCCAAGCGCCCAACCGTTCAGGTGGGTGACCCGTTCATCGAGAAGCTGCTGATCGAGGCGTGCCTTGAACTGATGGCCACCGATGCGATCGTGGCCATTCAGGATATGGGTGCGGCTGGCCTGACGTCTTCTGCTGTTGAAATGGCAGGCAAGGGTGGCGTCGGAATTGAGCTTGACCTTGATTCCGTTCCGCAGCGCGAACCCGGCATGTCAGCCTACGAAATGATGCTGTCTGAAAGCCAGGAGCGTATGCTCATGGTTCTCAAGCCTGAAAGCACCGAGCAGGCCCGGGCCATCTTCGAAAAGTGGGAACTGGATTTCGCGATCGTCGGGCAGCTGACAGATAGTGGCCGCATCACAATCAAGCACAACGGCCAGGTCGAAGCGGATATTCCGCTGGCACCGCTGGCCGATGAAGCTCCGATCTACAATCGCCCGACTGTTCCGCTGGAAGCGCCTCGGCACATCCAGCCGCCTGCAGACCCGGTAGGGATTGAGCATGCTCTGCTGACATTGATCGGCTGTCCGGATCTGGCGTCCCGCGCATGGATCTGGAACCAGTACGATGCATCGGTCGGCGGTAACACGGCACGTCGCCCAGGTGCGGCAGATGCCGCCATTGTGCGCGTGGAAGGAACGCGTCTGGGCCTCGCCCTGACGACGGACTGCACCCCACGTTACTGTCAGGCTGCCCCGAAAACCGGAGCAGCACAGGCTGTTGCCGAGGCATGGCGCAACATCACGGCAACAGGTGCGAAGCCTTTGGCCGTGACGGACAACCTGAATTTCGGCAATCCGGAACGCCCGGAAATCATGGCTCAGTTTGCTCAAGCCATCAAAGGCATGGGTGAGGCATGCCGTGCGCTGGATTTCCCGGTCGTGAGTGGCAATGTCTCATTGTATAACGAGACACGTTCACCGTCAGGTCTGGCCCAGGCTATTCTCCCGACACCGGCGATCGGCGCTCTGGGTGTTCTTGCGGATGCATCGCGGTCCATCGGACTGTCCATGCCTGCAGACCATGATCTGGTTCTGATTGGTGAAATCCGTGGCGAACTCGGTCAGTCCCTGTGGCTCCGTGAGATTTGCCATCGCGAAGACGGTGCTCCGCCTCATGTTGATCTTGTTGCAGAGCGCCGGAACGGTGACTTTGTGCGCGGACAGATTGAAGCCGGGTTGGTCGCAGCCTGCCACGATATTGCAGATGGCGGTCTTCTTGTGACACTGGCTGAGATGGTCATGGCTGGAGATGTTGGATGCGTGTTGAATGCACCCCCATCCAACATTCCACTGCATGCCTTCTGGTTCGGTGAAGATCAGGCGTGCTATGTTGTGGCGACCAAAAGCGCGCAGGCTTTTCTTGCCGCAGCCGAAAAAGCTCATGTCCCCGCCCGCAAGCTGGGTCATTCCGGCGGCAAGGAACTGAAGCTTGCGGATGGTATTGCACTAAAAGCCAGCAGATTGCGCGACATCAACGCAGCATTCTTCCCGAAATTCATGGGTGAGGACGCCTGACACATGCCGATGACAGCATCCGAAATCGAACGGACCATCCTCGCCGCCATTCCCGATGCCCAGATCACAATTCAGGATCTGGCAGGGGACGGGGATCACTACGCCTGCACCGTGGTCAGCACGGCATTCGAAGGGCTTTCTCGTGTACGCCAGCACAAACTGGTTTATGATGCGTTCGGAACCCGCATGGGTACTGAGCTGCATGCGATGGCTCTCAAAACCCTGACCCCTTGAACTCAGGGGGAATCATTCCCTTCTGAAGTGACTGCTGACAGCCAGGGAGGGCATTGCCTCTCCCTGATGCCGACAAAAGGAAAAACCAATGTCTGAGACCGTGTTCCAGCATATCCAGAACCTGATCGACGCAAACCCGGTCATGCTGTTCATGAAGGGTGACAAACTCTTCCCGCAGTGCGGCTTCTCTGCACGCGTTGTGCAGATCCTGAACCACCTTGGCGTGCCGTTCGAGACCTGCAACATTCTTGAAAGCGCTGAGCTTCGTCAGGGCATCAAGGATTTCTCGCAGTGGCCGACCGTGCCGCAGCTCTACGTCAAAGGTGAGTTCGTTGGTGGCTGCGACATCGTGACGGACATGTACCAGAGCGGTGAACTTGAGACTCTGCTGACCGAAAAAGGAATCGCTACGGCGAATGCCTGATTTCGTTAATTCCGGCCGCTGAAACGGCCGGAATTCAACCTTTTTCAAGGCTTGCAGACGCCACAATTCAGCCATGATGTGTCCAAAAGTGGCAAGACCTTGATTTTTTCTAAAACTTTCCCCATCGGGGTTGTCGAACCCTTTGATTACGTCATACGGTAGTTCCATCAAAACAGGGATGGAAACACATCAATGGCGCGACAGTGGGCTGGCCGAATTGCTCTCGGCATTATGGGCGTTGGACTATGCATGGGAGCCGGAAAGGCTCATGCCCGTGCAGCCATCACTGATTACGAAGCCAGCAAGCTGACATTTGATGCGCTGACAGCAACCCCGGTTTACCACCGTCCGGTTGTTCACTTTGCTCGTCACTCTGCAAGCCACTCAATGGCATGGAGCGGACATCGCGCTGTGATCCGTAACGTGGCTTACCGCCCGCATGCAGCTGCCGCAACAACAACTCATCGTCACGTTCGTAGCCGTCGCACCTGATATTATGTGAGGCGTAGCGCATCCATAATGCGTCGCGCCTGCCCCTCACGATTGACAGCTATAACGTCAAAACGCGTGTTTGGGCGTAACCAGTCTGGTCTGGTCGCAAGGACATACTCAAAGGCTGCCATCAGCCGCTCAGCCTGACGAGGCTGAAGGGCTTCCACGCTATCCCTGAGTGTGGAACGACTTTTTACCTCGACAGCAATGACCCAGTCGTCATCCGCAACCAGAAGATCGATTTCGCCATATGGCGTTCTGAGCCTTTGAGCCAGAATTTCCAGCCCTGCCTCCACCATATGGCGCCTTGCGATTTCTTCTGCGTTCAGGCCTCCGTAATAAGCCTGAACGCCTCGTGCGCGACGATTTATCAGCGGTCTTCTTTCATAAGGCGGGCTGCATCAATCGCAAAATACGTCAGAATTCCGTTACAACCGGCCCGCTTGAAAGCAATCAGGCTCTCCATAATGGTACGATCCCGCTCAAGCCAGCCATTCTGAATAGCACCTGCCAGCATCGCGTATTCACCTGACACTTGATAGGCAAAGGTCGGCACCGAAAAACGGTCACGAATACGGCGGATAATGTCCAGATACGGCATGCCCGGCTTGACCATGATCATGTCCGCACCTTCACGAATATCCTGCTCGACTTCACGAAGAGCTTCGTCCGAATTGGCCGGGTCCATCTGATAGGTTTTCTTGTCGCCCGTCAGAAGGCCACCTGATCCCAACGCATCACGGAACGGGCCGTAGAAGGCGGAAGCGTATTTCGCGGTGTAAGCCATGATGCGAACAGTCTCGAAGCCGTTGGCATCAAGTGTTTCGCGGATTGCCTGCACACGACCATCCATCATGTCAGACGGCGCAATAATGTCGTTTCCAGCACGGGCCTGATTGAGGGCCTGCTGGCGCAGGATCTCGACAGACTCGTCATTGAGGATACTACCGTCCTTGATAACACCGTCATGACCGTGATCCGTGTAAGGATCGAGCGCCACGTCACCAATGACGCCAAGCTCCGGAAAGGCTTCCTTGATGACGCGTGATGCGCGGCACATCAGATTGTCCGGGTTCAGGGCTTCAGTGCCGGTTGCATCACGGAGTTCGACTGGCGTGATGGGGAAAATTGCAACCGCCGGAATGCCAAGCTCAACAGCCGGGCGGACATGCTCCACCAGATTGTCGAGGCTGACGCGCTCAACACCGGGCATGGAAGACACTTTTTGGCGCTGGTTTTCGCCTTCACAAACGAAAATCGGCCAGATCAGGTCATCGACGTGCAGTCGATTTTCCTGAACCAGCCGACGTGTAAAGGCATCGTGGCGATTACGCCGCGGGCGGAAGAGGGGGAATGATGCGTTCGTCATGCCCCCGATCATGCTCCTATATTTTCTATCTGGAAAGCAGGCTGTGACGTACTCCGTAACAGAAATAGATCGACAGCCCGATCACGAGCCACACAACCAGCCGGACCCAGGTCAGAAGATCCAGAGACACCATGACCGCACCGCAGGAGAGAACGCCAAGCACCGGAATAATCGGCCCACCAGGCACACGGAAAAGGCGTGGGGCCTGAGGCTCCTTCATTCTTAAGAGTGGAACGCCGACGCAGACAATGATGAACGCAAGTAGGGTTCCGATGGAGGTCATGTTGCCCAACTCACCAATCGGCAGCACTGCGGTCAAAACGCTTGTCAGGGCGGCAAAGCAGAGATGGGACGTCCAGGGCGTATGCGTGCGCGTGTTCAGCTTCGCGAAGACTTTCGGAAGCAGCCCGTCATGCGACATGGCCAGAAATACACGCGCCTGACCTAGAAGAAGCCCAAACAGGACAGAAACGTATCCTACTGTAATCCCCAGTTTAACGAGACTGGCGAGCCAGGGGGCACCAGCAGCATCAATCGCTGTTGCAACCGGGCTTGGATCATTCGCCATGACTTTATAGTTCACAACGCCCGTCAGAACCGCAGAGAACACTGCATAAACAACACCACAGATCAGCAGGCTTCCGATAATGCCGACCGGAATATCCCGGGCCGGGTTTTTGCTGTCTTGCGCGGTTGTGGAGACGATATCGAATCCCAGATAGGCAAAGAATGCCATCCCGGCGGCCCGCATTACGCCAGAGAAGCCGAAATGCCCAAAGGTGCCGTCATTCGGCGGAATATACGGATGATAGTTTGCCAGCTTGATATGCGGGATGCAGAACACCAGCACCAGAGCGATCACTGCCAGCTTGATGACTACGATAACATTATTCACCGCAGCAGACTGGCTGACACCACGCATCAACAAAGCAGTCACGACCCAGATAGCCAGAACCGCCGGAAAATTGAACCAGGCACTGACAACTGACCCGTCCGCCAGTGTCACGGGTGTCATGGGTGTCGCCAGAAGCCGCTGATCAATCGTAATGCCCCAGCCTGAGAGCAGGGAGGATACATAGCCCGACCAGCTCGAGGCCACAGCGGCTGCACCTACTGTATATTCAAGCACAAGATCCCAGCCGATGATCCAGGCGATCAACTCACCCATGGACGCATAGGCATAGGAATACGCTGACCCGCCTGACGGGATCATCCCAGCCAGTTCGCCGTAACAGAGGCCGGCAAATCCACAGGCGAGGGCAGCAATAAGATAGGACAGCGTGACGGCAGGGCCTGCGTTCTGGCCTGCTGCAACGCCTGTCAGGGAGAACAGGCCGGCACCGATGGTCACACCTACACCGAGTGCAATCAGGTGCCAGGGGCCAAGAACACGTTTCAGGCCTGTATTGTCAGACGCAGCGGAAGACACAGGCTTGGTCCGCCAGAGCGGATTGGTCATGAAAGATCCTCGTTGGAAACACGGATTGTTTTTGCCGACGCGCGCATTCTGCGGTAGTGACGGGGCGAACTCACCCTGGAGAATGGACCACGATGTCGGAACACGCCAGCCAGTCCACGCTGAATCCTTTTTTCCACGCGCCTCTAAAAGAGGCTGATGCCGAAGTTGCCGCAATCCTGAATGACGAACTGACCCGTCAACAGGATGGTATCGAGCTGATCGCGTCCGAGAACATGGCATCTTTTGCCGTGATGGAAGCGCAGGGCTCTGTTCTGACCAACAAGTACGCTGAAGGCCTTCCGGGCAAGCGCTACTATGGTGGCTGCGTTGACGTGGACCGCGTTGAAACCCTCGCCATCGAGCGCCTTAAGAAGCTGTTCGGCGCAGAGTTTGCAAACGTGCAGCCTCATTCCGGCGCCAATGCCAATCAGGCAGCCTTCATGGCGATGGCAAAGCCGGGCGACACCATTCTGGGTCTGAGCCTCGCAGCTGGCGGACATCTGACACACGGTGCAGCTCCGAACTATTCCGGCAAGTGGTTCAACGCCGTTCAGTATGGCGTGCGCGCGCAGGATGGCCTGATCGACTACGATCAGATGGAAGAGCTGGCTCGTGAGCATAAGCCGAAGATCATTGTTGCAGGCAGCTCCGCCTATCCGCGCGTGATCGACTTCCCGCGCTTCCGGAAGGTTGCTGACGAAGTTGGCGCTTATCTGATGGTGGACATGGCTCATTTTGCCGGGCTGGTTGCCGCTGGACTGTATCCAAGCCCACTACCGTATGCTGACATCGTGACGTCCACGACTCACAAGACGCTACGTGGCCCGCGTGGTGGCATCATCCTGACGAACAGCGCTGAGCTCGCCAAGAAGATCAACTCTGCGGTCTTCCCGGGCCTTCAGGGTGGTCCGCTGATGCATGTCATCGCTGGCAAGGCCGTTGCCTTCGGTGAGGCCCTGAAGGATGACTTCCGTGACTACCAGAAGCGCGTTGTAGCCAATGCGAAGGCACTGGCCGACGAACTTCAGCTACGTGGCTTCGACATCGTGACGGGTGGCACGGACAGCCATCTGGTGCTGGTCGATCTTCGCCCCAAGAAAGTGACGGGCAAGCTTGCAGAAGAAATTCTGGAACGCGCTGGCATCACAGCCAACAAGAACGCCATTCCGTTCGATCCGGAAAAGCCGTTCGTCACGTCAGGCATTCGTCTGGGCAGCCCAGCTGCAACCGCACGTGGCTTCGGCGAAGACGAATTCCGCACCATTGCCCGCATGATGGACGAAGTTTTGACGGCAGCTCTGGAAGAGGGCGACGTCAATGACACGACCAACCGTGTCCATGAAGAAGTGAAGGCGCTCTGCCGTCGCTTCCCGATCTATGATCGCGCTTCTGCCTAAGAGTTGAGGTGGACTGCGGTGCGTCTGGCCAGACGCACCGCAAGCTGCCCCTGCTTGGGGCGAAGGTTTGGCACGATGAGCAGACAGTCATCGTAGGGCGTGCAGATAGCATCGTGGCCATCCCGGGCAATCACAGTTCCTGCTCTTGGGATGCAGGTGTTTCCAACCCAAGGCTCAACAAAGCTAAACTCTGCACTTTTTGCCGTAACATTATCCGTCACGACAGCAAGTCTTACTGGCTGCGTTTTATCCTGAGCCACCCCCTGTAGATGCACATTCAGGGCTTCAGCCAGAAAACGACGGCTGACTTTCTCCATGACATCAACGGTCTGTGGCTCCCAATGTAGCCCGGCTTCCAGCAGACAGGATCGCCCGGTACCGCCGACGGCCATAAAACGTGCATGTTCAATCAGGCGAGAACCGCCATAATGCCCAAGATCTGTCAGGACCAGCGTCGGTAATCCCGCTTCTGAGGCTAAGGCGCAGGCGAGATCACTGGACCGCCGCCTGGGCGGGACAATGAAAAGCGGATTGGACGGCCAGAGTGTCGAGTGAAGGTCCAACAACAGATCCGCACGCTCGATGAACGAGCGAAGCTCACGTGCGCGCTCCAGTTCATTGGACTGCTCATCACTGTTCAGACGTGATGGATGCCAAAGTCGGTTGAGATCCTCATCCTTGTAGCGAGAAGCCATTGGAGCAGAGCGATCAAAGCGATCGAAAGCCTTCAGATTGGCAAGAATCAGAGTGACCCGTCCTATTGCAGGAACAGGCGTAGTACGTCGAAGTCTCTCCAGGGCATGGCCACCAGCATATTCATTCCCATGCACCATGCCGGTAATCACGACATCCGGGCCATTTCGGCCGGAGTCAAAAACCATGACACCGGGAACTCCAGATGCGGGACTACTCCAGGCCGAAAGATCTGGTGGATCAAGACAAACGGTCAGTGGAAAAGCCGGACGGCCGCTTCCGGGCAGGTCTTCAGTCAGGCGCGGCTGACGAAGCCGGATCGGATGGTGCCTCTGTCCTGCCTTACAACTCATGCCGCCCCGCTTACTCTCCGTGCAAAATCCCGTATGACCGTTTCACAGTGCTCAAGCTGTTCCTTCGCAATAAACTCGTCCGGACGATGAGCCTGAGCAATATCTCCCGGACCACAGACAATACTCTCCATGGCACCACGCTGGTAGATCCCAGCCTCAGTTCCATAAGACACTTTTCCCGTCGTGTTGCTGCCGGTGATCTGGCACGTCAGTTCTGCCAGAGGATGGTCGGCGGCCAGGGCAAGGGGAGGCAGGTCCACCAAAAGAAGGTAGCTGATGCCGCCGCCGGGGTTATCTTCTCTCAGACTTTCATCCAGCGGAGAGAGGGCCTCACGTAACTTCTCAAACTCGACGCATCCCTCATCGCCAGGAACATTCCGCCATTCAACGTCAAATTCGGCCTGTTGCGGGATGATGTTGAGGATACTGCCACCGGATGCGAGCCCGACCTGCATGGTTGTATACGGCGGAACAAACCCATCAACCCGCCGACCTTCCACAGCAAGGCGGTCAGCCTCGTCGGCACAGATAGCGATAGCTCGCCCCATGGCATGCAAGGCATTTTTCCCACCCTGCGGCAGGGAGGAATGCCCCGGCTTTCCAGTTAGCCGCACGCGAACAGCGAAGCGCCCTTTATGAGCGATTACGGGCGTCATCATGGTCGGTTCGCCCACCATGCAGAGGGCAGGGAGCAGATGCGCCTGATTTATGTCCTCGATCAGGTGTCGGGCGCCATCACAGGTAATTTCTTCGTCGCAGGTAAAAAGCAGGTGGATGGGCTTAGGGAGATCCATGGCCTTAAAGTCTGGCACTGCGGCCAGCATGCAGGCGACATAGCCCTTCATGTCCGCAGTTCCGCGCCCATAGAGACGGCCGTTGTCTTCCCTTAGAACAAATGGATCAGAGGACCAGTCCTGACCATCGACAGGAACACAATCAACATGCCCGGCGAATGCCATTCCTCCGGCTTCCCGAGGACCAATAATGGCATGCAAATTCCACTTCCCGTCATCTCCACCCGCATACCGGGTAAAAGAGACAGCATGGGCAGCCAGATAGGCTTCAATCCACTCGATGATCGGCAGGTTCGAATGACGGCTGGTCGTATCGAACGAGACCAGCGCCGCAAGAATCGGCTCAACCCGGGGAGGAATGGTGCGTGGATCGGTCATGGATTGTAGTGTAAGCACGTTCCAAGCCAGTCGCCATAGAGCCTATAACGGCTTTATGATGCTGATGAGCAAAGCAGGAAACATGTTGTAAAGAAGCAGGCGTGACCGCAGCTGATTTTGAACTGGAACAGACTTTTCTCCGTACGAGACACGCCTTGAAGGACATACCGTGAGCCGCTCTGATCTTTCTGTTGCTCACAGGATCTGGCAGAAACTGCCTCAGGAACCGAGACGGCGCTTCTTTGCATGGGCAACAGCCCTCGTCGCGCCCAGCATCAGCAAGACTTATCCATCCCGTGCTTCCGGCATTATTGTGGCTGGAGAACTGAGCCGCAGTTCAGGATTGGGCGAAGGGGCTCGTCTGATGGTGAAGGCTCTGCGCAAACTGAACATTCCCTGTGCGACCTGGGATATAGACACCCGGCGACTTGAGGGGAATGCAGTCGGGGCAGGCGCCCCTCTTGTCATTCACGTCAATGCGCCAATGCTCCCCTCTGTCCTTCTCAGAATGCCGCGCTCTCTTCGGAACGGCCGGAAAGTGATCGGCTATTGGGCATGGGAATTGCCCATCATTCCAAAGACATGGTCGTACGCCCGGCGACATATTCATGAAATCTGGGTGCCCTCCCGCTTTACCGCAGATGCGCTTGCGCCTCTGAACGTCCCGGTTCGCGTGGTGGAGCATCCGGTTGGGCTGGCTGGTCAGAAGCCCTCCCAGAGAGACCGAGCGTCTTTCAAATTGCCGGATGATGCCATTATTGTTCTTGTTTCGTTCAATCTTGCTTCCAGCATGGTTCGGAAGAACCCTATCGATACCATTCGGGCCTTTCGTGAGGCTTTCGGCATCCGTCCGGACCGGATTTTACTGCTGAAGGTTGGCCATACAGAGAACTACCCAGGCGATATGGCTGCCATTCAGGCAGCGATCGGCGGGGCTCCTAATATTCGCCTTGATACAGCGCATTATAGCAGCGAAGACACGCTGGCGCTCATGGCTTGTGCTGATATCGTTCTTTCCCTTCACAAGAGCGAAGGGTTCGGACTGGTCGTGGCAGAAGCCATGGCGCTGGGGCGCTGCATTGTAGCCACGGACTGGTCTGCATCGGCGGAGTTCATGGATACTTCATGCGGGCTTCCTGTCGCCTACAGTCTGTCTCCCGCCCGTGACCCACGGGGTGTTCTCGACATGCCGCAAACCAGCTGGGCCAACCCTGACGTTCAGTCCGCTGCACAAGCATTACGAGAAGCCGCAGATAATCCTGCTCTTCGGGAACACTTGGGAAATGCCGCCATGAAGCGTGTGGAGGATCGACTGAACGGGCAGAGCCTTCTGCAGGCGGTACAGGCGTCAGGAGTGCAGGGGTGACAGCCAGGAAAGTTTTTGTCTGGCAGTGGGGGAAACGGGGCGCGGGGCCGCGAATCGCGGTGGACCTTGCCAATGGGCTTACTGCACTTCCCCGAACCAGTGTTCAGCTCTCGCTTTCCGACCAAGCGGAAATCCTTCATAGCCATCACGCTCCTGCGAATGTCCTGACATTCAGGACGTATCGCTCTGCGTTCGGGTTGTTCTGCAAATTCCTGCAGGCACCGGTGATTATCACACGTCTTTTCATGGCCATTCTGAGCAACAGGCCCGATATCGCCATCTGTGCAATGCCAGGGCCACTTGATGTTCTCATGGCCCACGCTCTGCGGTGGGCCGGTGTGCCGGTCATCACGATCATTCACGATGCCCGTGCCCATCCGGGAGACGGCTACCCGTTACAGATGTTTCTTCAACGCATTCTGATCAGACAGTCATCCAGTCTGGTCACCTTTAGCCAGCACGTCGCCCAAACATTGTCGGGCGACGCATCGTGTCAGGGAAAAAGGATCCTTTCACTTTCCCATCCACCATTTATCGGGACGAACGCCGCTCCGCCGTTTAGCCATCAAGGGAAGCCCAAGCTGCTGATGTTTGGACGCCTTCTGCCTTACAAGGGACTGGACCTATTGGCTGCGGCACTTCCGCAGGTTGATATTCCTATCGAATGTCGCGTTATCGGGCAGGGGCCTGATAGCCCTGAACTTGCTGAACTTCAGAAGATCAACGGAGTGCACGTTGAAAATCGGTGGGTTCCAGAAAATGAGCTGTCACAACTGATTGGCTGGGCGGACGTATTGCTGCTTCCCTATCGGGAAGCCTCTCAAAGTGGCGTGGGCGCAATGGCCGCAGCAGGAGGGCGTTATATCGTTGCGACAAATGTGGGGGGGCTCACGGAGCAGTTTGCTGACAATTCACAGGCAGTACTCTGTGAACCGGAGCCGGAGGCAATCGCTCAGGCAATCACCAGCCTTCTGAAAAACCCACCACCAATCCTTCCAGTTCCTGACAGCACACTGGCCTGGCAGGAACTGGGGAGAAATATTCTCGACCGCTATCTCCCTTAGGTGTCGAGTGCGTCTTCTGTTGCGATACGAATGCGATAGCCAATGTGCTTTTCAATATCGCGCAGGAACAAACGCTCATCACTGTTGATGAGAGAGAACGCAGCGCCCTTCTTGCCGGCACGGGCCGTCCGGCCAATGCGGTGAACATAGGATTCAGGCGTTTCCGGCATGTCCATGTTGATGACAAGATCAACATCGGAGATATCCAACCCGCGTGAGGCGATATCCGTGGTCACCAACACAGGCACGCGGCCCTGTCGAAACAGATCCAAAGCCTTGTTTCGGGCACCCTGTGTCCGATCACCATGTAGGGTTTCCGCCCTGATGTCATGACGACGGAGCACCTTCGCCATCAGATCAACATTCACTTTTGTGCGGGCAAAGACCATGCTGCGGCCCGGAAACCTCTCCAGAATACGTGCGACAGTTTCAGGCTTGTCGTCTTTTTCCACAAACATCGCGCGCTGGCGGATTTTCTTTGGCGTAAAGGTCTCGGCAGCAACATCCACGCGTACCGGATCACGCGTTACACGCTTGGCCAGGGCCATAACCGGCTCTGGCAGCGTAGCAGAGCAGAAGACGGTTTGCGGCGGCACATCGGGAAAATACGGTGTCAGCGCCGTCATGCTTTCGGAAAAGTCTTCATCCAGTAGGCGGTCAGCCTCATCCAGCACGAGGTAGGTCAAATACTCCAGAACCAGTTCACCCTGCATCACCAGGTCCAGCAGTCGTCCATGCGTAGCCACAATAATGTCGACGCCATCGCGGATCGTGCGCAGTTGCTGATCCCGTGGTGTGCCGCCACAGATCACACGCGTTTTCAAAGACAGGCGACGCCCTAACTGACGGCAGACTGCCGCAGTCTGCGCAGCCAGCTCCCGTGTAGGTTCAAGAATTAAAGCGCGTGGTCCCGGCGCAGCTTCCCCTTCATTCAGCTTCTGCAGCATGGGGAGCACGAAAGCAGCAGTTTTGCCACTTCCTGTCTGGGATGCGACAAGCACATCGCGCCCGGCCAGAAGCGGCGGGATGGCCTGAGACTGGATCGCGCTCGGGCGTTTGTGCCCAACCTGCTCCAGCGTGACCAGAAGAGGGGGGATCAGTCCAAACTCGGCAAAACCGTCAGAATTGGAAATGGAAGGTGTTTCAGGCATCGTCATATCCGCTTCTTGCCAAATTTCTTCCGTTTCGGGAAATAGCGTCTTTTTTCGGAGTCCAACTATGAAGGCCACGATCATCGCCGAAGACTTCGCCGGGATGCGTGCGCAAGGTGCCGGTCTCGCGGAAAAAGCAGGAATGGGCTGGGACTTTCAACCCGTTCTGATCCGTAAACCCTGGAACCATATTCCGGCCCGATACTGGCCGTCTCCTTTAAAGCGCATTGCCCCCATCACCATAGCGCCTGACACAAAACTGATCGTCAGTATTGGTGGAACGGGAGGCATCGCAGGGGCAGCAGTTGCCAAACGGGAAGGATTGCCCGTGGTGCAGATTCAAAATCCCCGAACTGACCTCACAAAATTTAATCTTATTGTTGCCAACAGCCATGACGGCATTAATGGCCCGAATGTTTTGATCTCTCGCAATGCATTGCACCCCGTCACGCCCCAGAAGCTGGATTATGCCCGTGCCTTATGGGCTGATCGTCTGAAACATGACGAGCGGCCTTTGCTTGCCGTTCTGGTCGGCGGCACAAACGGGCGCTTTTCTCTTGGGGCGGCGGAAGCAGTCAAAATGGCAGAAGGACTGATCGCTTTCGTGAACCGGAATGGAATGCAGGCTGTCCTAACCCCTTCACGCCGGACAGATCCAGCCGCTCTTACCGTGCTGAAGGAAAAGCTTGTTCCAGCCGGTATCCGCATTCTTGAGGGGCAGGGAGATAATAATCCTTATTTAGGGATGCTCGCCTGCGCAGATATGATTGCCGTGACTACAGACAGTGTTTCCATGATTTCTGAAGCTGCCGCTACGACTGCACCGGTGATGGTTCTTCCGCTTCCGGGCAAGTCAGCGCGCATTGGCAGGTTTGTGCAAACCCTTGAGGAAGCGGGGCGCGTCCGCATATTCAACCCGACCTTGACCTCATGGTCTGTCCAGCCGCTTGACGACACCCCCACTGTGGCGAGAGAAATGCGCCGACGACTGAAGCTCTGAAAGGGCCCTCTATGCTCGATATCCGCACTTTCGGTCCACAGGGTGGAAACGTGCTCTACAAGGCGCTGGCCCACCCGCTAGCAGCCGAGGCGCTGACGCGCATGGAGAAGGCTTTCGCCGGGCAGACAATCGTCATTTACGACCCCGAAGACACCGTCCGAACGCTGGTTGCCCTTTATCCGGGACTGAAGCCTTCTGTCGTGCTGGTTCATGATACCGAGCAGGTTGGCCAACCCGACGGCTTTGGTGGGGCGAAGCAAGCCCTTTTGGAACTGCCCGACACTGAGGCAGATATCATTCTGGCACTCTCATTCGATGACGCGAAAATGCGCGGTCGTCTGGGCAAGCTTCTGGATGGGTGCACATTGCACACTCTCGCCCCGGCACGCCTGCCCGATGATATGATCGTCCGTGGTCGCCCCTATCTCGACAAGCTCAATTTCGCGACAAATTTTGCTTTTTTCCGGGATGACGATCAGTTTTCCACGCGGATCGTGACGGCCAACTACTGGTCCAATTATGGCTCGCAGGATCTGCGTTACTGGCTACGTCTTTATGACCAGTCCGGGCAGGTCATCGCCCAGTGGGAGCAACCTGTTACCCAGTCTGGTGCAGGCATCACCATCGATAGCGCCCAAATACGTGAACGTTTCAGCCTGCCGCCGTTTATGGGGCAGCTTTTCATTCATGTGATCGGCGCGCGCGGGCATGACGTCGTCAAGTACGCGCTGGATGTCTGGGGCAGAAACGGTGACCCAAGCCTGTCCGTCACGCATGACGCCAATGCGTGGCCATCTGTCCGTTATGCGACGCTACCGGCTCCGGAAGCAGATGAGACCCTTACCGTCTGGGTCCAGAACAGCCATGCCACCACGATCCCGGCGGGAGGCATTACCTTTAACCCCATGGGCGTGGAAGAACATCGTGGCGTAGATCAGGCGATCGGCCCGTTTGAGACCATCGCGGTCGATGCTGGAAAAATCTTTCCCGAACTCGCATGGCCTGCCCAACTCGAAATGCGCGCAGGACGTCATCTGGTTCGCCCGCGCTATGAAATAACGCAGCGTGGACGCACACGCATTGCACACCTGAATGTCGAGCGGGACAATATTCGCCCGGACCCAGCCATCAGAAATTTCGCACCATCGCTAGGCCGAGGCTTTCTGCTGCCATTTCCCATTCTGGACCCTGCAAAATTTGAAAGCTTTATCCAACCAAACCCCATGTCCGAGGCACTGGAAACGCTTCCTGTGCGGCTGGATATTTTCGATGATGCCGGACAGTCGGTAGGCTCCCACTTCCTTGGAAATCTTCCCCGCAACCACTCAACAGCCATTGCCTTGCATGACCTGACAGACCGGCCAGGGCATGCAGATCTGGTATATGATTTCCGCGATGGTGGAGAGGCTGACGGCTGGCTTCATGCGCTCATGCGCTATCGCAACCGTGAAACCGATCATGCGGCGGAAACCAGCTTTGGAGCGCACATCTTTAACACGCTCATGACATGGCGTTCCGAGCCGCAATCCTACTCCGGTCCACCGCCGGGCCTGACGACGCGCCTCTTCCTGAAGCTTGGGCATGATCATCTGCGTAGTTTTTGTTGCCTGATCCATCCAGCGTCTATTGAGGGAACAGATCCATCCGAGACGGTTCTACTCCTCCACGCAGTTGATGGTACTCTCGTGGCTGAAACAACCATCCACATCCAGCCATCGGGCTCATACATAGTTCGTCCGCATGAGATGTTCGAGAATGCTCTTCTGGAACGCGCAGGCGTCGGTGGTTATATCCTGATCCGCGACCTGACATGCCGACTGTTCGGGTATCACGGATTGGAAAATAGGGAAGGCGGCTTCTCCCTCGATCATATGTTTGGTTTCTGAAAGCTTCGCTTACACTTATGCTGAAGAGCGGACTGTTATTCTGTTCTTCAGCATAGAGCATTGCTATTGCGGCAGTCGGCCAGATGATGACATGCGCATCGTTTATACAAAACGATATCAGCCTTTGAATTTCAGGCAGAAGAAATCTATAAATTCCAAATACGGTATTTCAAACACTCTCAATATTGGTCACACCTAAATGCCTTCTGAAAATGATCCATTTTCTTCGTCCCGCATTGTTGTTCTTGTACCCTGCTATAATGAAGAAGTGACCATTCAAAAGGTTATTCATGATTTTCGTGCGGCACTGCCGGGCGTCAATATTTATGTGTATGATAACAACTCAACAGACGACACCAAGGAAATCGCCAAAGCCGCCGGAGCAATTGTCCGTACAGAACGGATGAAAGGCAAAGGGCACGTCATCCGCCGCATGTTCGCAGACATCGATGCAGACTACTATATTCTCGTCGACGGAGACGCCACCTACGAAGCCGCCGCAGCGCCCATCATGCTCAAGGCCGCCATATCAGAAGGGCTGGACATGGTAAATGGAGCCCGCGTGACAGACCGGGAAGCGGCTTATCGGCGCGGCCACGTACTGGGCAACAAAGTGCTTACAGGCCTGGTAACGTTTGTTTTTGGTCGGCGTCTGAGTGATATGCTGTCCGGATATCGAGTATTTTCACGTCGTTTCGTGAAGTCTTTTCCTGCTCTTTCCGCCGGTTTTGAAACAGAGACCGAATTCACAGTCCATGCCCTTGAATTAGGGATGCCCATCGGGGAAGTTGCGACAACGTATATTGAGCGCCCACCTGGCTCCGCTTCCAAGCTGCGCACCTACTCAGATGGGCTGCTAATTCTGAAAACCATCATCAATCTGGTGAAGCAGGAGCGCCCATTGATGTTCTTTTCAGCCCTTGCATCCCTCTTTACCATTATGGGCCTAAGTCTCGGGCTTCCTGTCGTTTTGACCTATCTTCACACAGGATTGGTACCGCGCCTCCCTACAGCACTCCTTGCCACAGGCAGTATGATCCTTGCGGCACTTTCACTGGTGTGCGGCCTGATTCTGGATAGCATCACATTAGGCAGACGCGAACAGAAGCGCATGCATTACCTCTCATTGCCAGCCCCCCCTTGCTCATGAAGTAGTCAAAATATCGAGAACTCTGAAATCACCATGCAGTCTACTCATGCTGGCAATGGAATATCGGCAATGAGAGAAGAGGTATTTAAGGCTGTACCCCAGATACTCTAACCGGGGTAACGGCAGAGGATTTTTGATAAATACGAGACGTTAGTGCCTGGTCCAGAATTCGAGAGATCGGCTTGGTGAACAACCGTGAAACAGTTTCACCCAAACCCCAGATCACCATCAGGCAAACTGGATAAACGATCCACCCCAGACTTTGAGGCCAGTGGTTATGTCTCCAGATCCGAACGACTGCCATGACAACAAACATGTGAGACAGATAAACCTCATATGACAGTTGCCCCATTCTGCGGATCCACCAACTCCACTGAGCCCCCTCAAAGGAACGCCAGCCGCAAGCCAGAACCAACATGGCAATGCCAACATAGAAGACAGCAAAC
The DNA here is from genome assembly GCF_047723935.1 of Gluconobacter sp. NCBI lineage: Bacteria > Pseudomonadati > Pseudomonadota > Alphaproteobacteria > Acetobacterales > Acetobacteraceae > Gluconobacter > Gluconobacter sp. The sequence continues at coordinate 1,967 of NZ_JBDOBO010000014.1, read as the reverse complement.
CAGCCATCGGACAGCAGAGGCCACCATGATGAGGGGCCACACATCTCCAACAGCATCATCACCATGCCCGCCAGCCCCATAGCGACAGGCCAACGCCCGATTGAACGATAACGTGCTGCTATAATGGCCATAAGAACACCCAAGGCTATCGTCCCCAGCCCAGTCAGAGTGGCTTGCTCTTTCCAGATTTCATTGCCCTTAAGTGTCGCCTGATAAACTGGCGCCGCAGCGGCGAGTATAACAAGTAGCCCTATGCGCAGCCGGGCATTCAGCCGACAGAGAAACGGAAACAGCAGATAAAAGAGCTCTTCAATCGAGAGCGACCACAGAACCGTCCATCCTGCAACACTCCATCCATGCCGCGCCTGCCAAATATTGAAGTAAAGTCCGAAAGCTGCCATCGCGGCACCGATAAAACTCTGACCCGGCTTGGAGAACCGATAATCCTCAAAGCCAATATAATCGAGAACTCCCAGAACGCACACCAGGAGTACAAGACAGGGAACAATACGAATGGCGCGATGAATAAGAAATGTAGTTGGTTGGATCCGATCAAGTGCTCCAAAGACCTGCATAACTCTGGTAGTGATCAGAAAGCCGGATAAAGCGAAGAAGATGCTTACTGCTTCCCCCCCGTTATAGTTCACACTCACCAGAAATTGGTGCGGCAGAAAGCTCGCTAATGCAGTGTGGAGGAGAGGAATACGTATTCCAATGTGATTACTGATCACAAGAAGGATTGCTGCTCCTCGCAGGCAATCCAAGGCAGCATTCCGTTTCATTGTCGCTCCGAATCAGACAAAGTATTTCTGGAAGCGCAATAAGTTCAAACAAAGGCGAAGAGGTGTTTAAAAAAGCGTCTTGTCAGACTGTACAGCCGCTGTTAAAAGCCCGCTCAACGAATGGGCGCGTAGCTCAGCGGTAGAGCACTGCCTTCACACGGCAGGGGTCACAGGTTCAATCCCTGTCGCGCCCACCATTCTAAATCTTTGAAAAGATTTGTTTTTTACTATTGCCTTAGAGCAGAGTATAATCACTATAGATCAATGTCGCTCTTTACGTGCGATTTTCGGCACATTCGGGGGAAACTTCGGATACCTGGCCGGGCCATGAGGAATGACATCTACAAATGCCTCGCTTAAAGCCGAAAGTTTCTCGAGTTCAACCTGTTCTTGTGATGAAGCCTGAAACCAATCAAACAAGGACGGTAACCCGCCAATTTGTTGGCTCGAGCCACAAGTATATATTTGATATCATCTGGCATTGACGATTTACCAGCTAAGAGATTCAGACGCTCAGCATCGTGTTAAAGTTCTTTATCAATTTGCAAATTTCTGATCCAACGCCCTTTGGGTCGTAGTCATTCTAAAATATTGAAAATAAATATACCACAAAATCAGAAAATACTGTCGAATTAAGGACGGAATATAAAAACAAGCCGCACCACAAAAAGCAGTGCGGCCTTCACCATTTAAGAGAAAATTTTATTCTCCGTCTGTGGCTTCATCTTCCTCTTCCCCGTCATCGAAATATACTTCTTCTACGGTAATCGCCAGTGAGTCATTTTCGCTCAGGAGATCAGCAACGGCATTCGCTTCATCTTCGTCTTCATAAAGCTCTGAGTCACCCGGATCAGAAACCCACTTTTCTGTAGGGTTCCAGAATTCATCGTCCCCGTTTTCAAGTTCACGGCGAATAAGATAGCCAGCAATTTCTTCATCAGCCATTTTAGGGCCCTCCTGTGAGGAGAAAAGCTTATTTGAAAACAGTATCAATTGCCACAGTCGGAAAAACAGGATAAATTCAGTCCGAATTAAGGAAAGACCGAATTCATGTCTGACCCTTCATCAAGAAACCCTTCACTACATGATCGAGTGAACATTTCCGTGAAAGCGGCAACACTCGAAGTTTGCACGCGACATTCAGATATGATGATTTCCCAGAAAAAACGTGATGTTCTCATTAAT